>CAKTFL010000037.1 GCA_934555855.1 uncultured Sphingomonas sp.
GCGCCGATCGCACAAGGCGTCCTGCTCGCCATTAAACCCCCCGACATGAAGCTCCCCTGCCGGCCTGGAAGACCGGGTCGTCCGTTACTGCCCCATGCGACCCTTATACTTCTTTTATGTTCCTATCCGCGGATCGAGGCAACGCCGCGGATCTATCTTCGCCAAGAAATTACTCGGGGCGCGGCGCAGGCGTCACGCCAGGTCGGCGGCGAATGACGAGATTGCGGATCTCCGTCATGTCCTCCATCGCGAAACGCACCCCTTCGCGCCCCAGCCCGCTGTCCTTGACGCCGCCATAAGGCATGTTGTCGACGCGGTAGCTCGGCACGTCGTTGACCACGACGCCGCCGACCTCGAGCCCGTCCCAGGCATCCAGCACCTTGAAGATGTCGCGGGTGAAGATGCCCGCCTGCAGCCCGAACTTGCTGTCGTTGACGATGTCCAGCGCGGCATCGAAATCGTCGAATCGGTGCTGGTCGGCGAGTTCAACATTAACGAAAGCCGGCAGGACATACTGACCAGCTCCTTCGCCCTGCGCTACGGCCTCACCGACCGGCTGGAACTGGGCGTGCGCGTCCCCTTCGTCCACCGTGCCGACACGTCGGTTCTGGTGCCGGTGCAGGGCAGCACGAACAACGATGCCGCGCGTGAGATCAACAGCTCGGCCCAGGGCAGCGGCATCGGCGATCTGGAACTGTCCGCCCGTTACCAGCTTCTCACCGGCCGCGCCGGCGTCCCGTTCGTGGTCGGCAACCTGCAGGTGGTGGCTCCCGTCGGATCGAACCCCTTTTCCGTGCCGCGCCGATCGACCGGGGAGGCGACGCGGGCGGCGACCGGCGCCGGGTTCTGGGGCGTGTCGCCGAGCGTCACGGCGATCCTGCCGACCGACCCGGCCGTGCTGTTCGGCACGGTCGGCTATACCCGCAATTTCGGCAGGGACGTCGATTCGGTGATCATGCCGGTGCAGCTGACCTATGTGAAGCCGGGCGACGCCCTGTCGTTCAGCGCGGGCATCGGCCTGTCGGTCAACGAGCGGACGTCGATGAACTTCGGCTACGCGCACAGCTGGGCGTTCGGCACGCTGACGCGGTCGAGGCTGCTCGACCCGCGCCCGAACGATCCGGGCGTCACGGAGCAGACCGCTCGCGATCTCCAGCTCGGCCGGCTGCTGTTCGGCGTGACCTATCGCGTCAACGATCGCGCCAGCGTCAACTGGTCGGTGGAGGTGGGGGCGACCGACGACGCGCCGGACGTCAGGACGGTGCTGCGAATGCCGGTGGTGCTGCTGTTCCGTTAGGGAGAAGGCGTCAGATACTGAACGGAAAATCCTGTCGGCATTCCAGTTCCAGGATCTGACGCCAGTCCAGGACGACGCTGCCGGCGTCGTCGATGATCACCAGATCGTTGCGCTCGATCGGATTGAGCGCCACCGCCCGGCTGACCACGGCGCCGAGCGGCCCCTCCGCAACCCAGGTGCCCGGGCGAGCGGCTGAGGCGCTCAAGCCCTTGTGCCAAAGGCTGACCGGCTGGGACCAGTCGACCGCTGCGATACATCCGGTATTCTTCACAGGTTGCGACCGCCATCAACGCTGTTGTTCCTACGCCATTACATCAGCCACCCGGAGCATCGATCCGCAACAACATGGATTTCCCGTACTATTACGAACGGTATCGTGTGGCTTCGTTCAGAACGTCCGCTCGCGAACGAACAGCACGTCGCCCTTTGCGACAGGCGCGGCGAGGTCCGCCTGGCTCGTCTCGTGCCCCTGGCGGTACAGGATGATACGCTTTTCGGTGCCGGCCAGGGTCGGGCCGCCGCCGCGCGCGAGCGCCTGGCGCAGGGTCATGCCGCTCGTCAGCTGATACGCTCCGGGCGCCGACACCTGACCATAGACGAAGAACAGCTCCGCCGGCGGGACGTAGATCAGGTCGTCCGGCTCCAGCAGCACATCCGCCTTAGCGTCGGTGGCGAGCGAGGCGATCTCGATCGAGCGTACCGGGCCGTTCCCGGCGCGGCGCAGGGTCAGGTGATCGCTGCCATCGGCCCGGACCCCGCCAGCCCGGGCGATCAGGGAGCTGAGGCGATAGGGCTTGTCCAGCCCGTATACGCCCGGCGTACCCAGCGCGCCCAGTACGGTGACGGTGCGGCTGAGGAATGCCGCGACCTCCACGTTCACGACCGGCTTCTGAAGCACCCCCTCGCTGCGGAGCTGGCCGGCGATCGCGTCCGACAGCTCGCCGGCGCTTCGCCCGGCGGCCTTGACCGGGCCGATGACTGGCAAGGTTATTGATCCGTCCGCCCTGATCCGGGTCTTCACCGACATTTCCGGCCGGCCAAAGACGACGATCTCGATCTGATCGTCCGGCCCCAGTACATAGGCCGGCGCGGGTTGCGCCGTGACCGGCGTCGCAGCCAGGAGCAGCCCTGCCGCGATCGTCGCGCGCCATGATGATGCCATCGCCATCGGAACATCTCCTTCAGAAGCGGTATCCGGCGCGAAGGCCGATCCGCGTGCTGCCAAAGTCGTAAAGCGGATTGGCGGCGTCGCGGTCTGAATGCGCGATTTCGGTACTCAGCCGCGTTCGCCTGCCAAGGTCGTAGCTGAGCCCCAGCGAAAGATTGGTGGTGCGATCGGACCCGCGCAACGGCAGCCCCAGCACATCGGTTTCGCCGCGCAGGTCACGCTTCACCAGCGCTGCCTGCCCCTCCAGCGTGGTCCGATGGCCGATCCGCCGCGTGGCGGTGATGCTGGCTGCGTCAAACACCAGATAGGCCGCGCCAAAGCTGCTGTCCGCCCGCACTTCCCGGTTCGTTTCCGCTGTCAGCGTCGTCGCCGGGGAGGGCAGCCAGCTGAGCGTCGCCCGCCAGCCGACACCCCGGAAATCGCGAACGCCTGGTGTAGGCGGGTTGGTCGCGACCGCCGATACGCTCAGCGAGCCATGCAGGCGAGCGGCCACCGCCCGCTCCCAGCGCAAGCCCGCCTCCTGAACCCGCGTCCGGTTGTCGTTCGTGAGTCCGAACATCGACCATTGCGGCCGGTCGAACAGCGCGTGGCTGTAGAAGAGGCTGATCGTGCCGATGCTTGGCCGCCGATAGGCCAACGCGGCGGTCACGCTATAGGCTTGCAGGTCGAAGGCCTGCCGGCGCAGGCTGGAATTGTCGAGCTTGCGGTAGCTCGCCGACACGACGGGATACAGGCCGGCCGTGCGCGGGCAGCTCCCTTCGACTTCCAGCGTTTCACCCTTCAGCCGGTTGCGCTCCGCCGTGCCGAGGTCGCCGACATCGACCTGGCGGCGATCGATCCTGGTCGTCACCCCGATGCCGCAGAACCCTCCCACCGCCAGGCGGGCGCCCGCACTCAGGCCGATCCGCTCGGCGTTCAGCTGCGTGTTCGTCCGGTGGAAATCATAGCCCGCATCGCCGCGCAGGAACACGCGATAGCGGCCGCGGGCGCGGCTGACATTGATGTCCAGCGTCGGGGTGGTCCGCACGTCCGACTTGCCGGCGATCCTTCGAAGGTCGTTTCCGCGCAGCAGATTGTCGTCGAACAGCGTGCTCACGGCCGCCCGTACACCGGTATCCACCTCCTGCGCGCCTGCCAGCCCTGCTCCCATCATCGTGCCGACGGGAAGGAGGAGAGTGTATCGAAGTCGGCTCCACGTGCGTCGACCTGTCCCCCGATCCGGCCGCACGTCTTTCCCCCGCCTCGCGGCCCGTATTGCCGCTCCCCGGGGCCATTATGCTCGGTCGGACCGGCAAATGCCCGTGGGGGTGTTACCTACGCAGTTTCAACAGGGGGAGAGATCACCCACCCCAGCCTAACGTCCCGGCCGGACAGCCAGGACAGCATCATCGCATGAACGATCATCCAGCCGTGCCCGAGCCCGCCCGCCTGCCATCGATCCTGGCGGCGGCCGTCGTGGCCGGTACGGTGCTGTTCAACGCCGTGCTGGCGCTGGTGAACGCGCATGTGGCGGCAATGAGCTATTCGCAGGTCGCAATGGGCCAGGCGATGCTGACCAGCGCGGGTCTGTTGATCGTTCTGGTCACGCGCCCGACCGGCATCGGCCTGTGGTTCGGGTTCCTGTGGGCGGCCGTGTGCGGGTTCATCTTTCTTGCCCTGATCCGGGGCAGGGTCGACCCCCGCTACCTGGCCGACCTCCTGACCATCATCGTCTTCATCATGGCGGGGATGGCCATCCGCGGCGGGCACCTGACCAGGACGGTCGTGATCCTGCAGGCGCTGATCGCGCTGGTCGCCATCTGGGAACTGGCCGACCCCACGAACTTCGCCGCGCTGTTCAAGGTCAGGGAATACTACATCGCCTCGCGCGGGTTCCGGGACGACATGGTCTGGTCCGGCCCAGAGGACCTATACCTGGCCGCGGAGCGCCCCACCGGCCGGCTGCTGGGCGCGGGGCTGGAAATCCATCGCGGATCGTCCCTGTTCCTCGAGCCGGTGTCGCTCGGCAACTGGACAGTGGTGATCACGCTGGCGATCGCCGCGCTGCGGCCGGCCCGATGGGCGACGATATTCCTGGTCGCGACGAACCTGTTGCTGCTGTTCGCGTGCGACGGCCGCCTGTCCCTGGCGATCAACATCGGGCTGCTGTTGTTGTGGCCCGTGCTGCCCCGCCTGCCCAACTGGGCGCCGCCCCTGTTCCTGCCGGTGATGCTCGTGGGCCTGCTGGTCGCATCGGCCTTTCACCTGCTCGGGCCGGCGGGCGACACCCTGGGCGGCCGGTTCGAATATAGCGTACAGTATCTCTATCGCCTCACTGCCCGGGACTTGCTGGGCTTCTACGACAAGGGCGGCGTGGTCGCGGCCGATAGCGGCTGGGCCTATTTCGTGCTGACGCAATCGTTGTTCGGCCTGGCCGGCATGTGGCTGATGCTCACGGTGCGCCCCGCCCGTGCCGACCGGGACCAGCGTCGCTTTGTCGGCGGCATGGCGTTGTTCGTGGCCGCGTCGCTGCCGGTCAGTTATTCAATATTCTCTATCAAGACCGCCGCACTTCTCTGGGCAACGTACGGTTGTCTGATCGGCATGGCGGCAAGAGAAAAAGCTCGGCACGGAATTGCTGGCGGAACGGGGCCGGAAGGATCTGTTGTCGCTCGAGAAGGGGTATTCACATCCCAAATGGCTGAAACAAAGGTTGAAATACTTCGTATTCTCTGAAACATATATCAATTCAGCAGATAGTCTGTCGTGATAGCCATGGTAAAAATGAGGATGGGAGGGGCGGGGGCATTCGCTCTGATCTCCTCTAAGGGAGGGTGAAAATGGACTCGACAGAGGATCTCGTTCCTCAGCTCACGGATCGTGAGCTTTGCATTCTGGGGCTGATTGCCAAGGGCTATTCCGCCAAGCAGGCAGCGCTGGAATTGGGCATTGCGCCGCGCACGGTCGAAAAGCACATCGACCATGTCCGGTTGAAGATTCGCGCAAAAAACCGGACCCATATGGTCGCGCAGGCTATTGCACGTCAGATCATCTGAGGTGCGAAAGGTGCCGTCGGGCGAGTGGCGCGTCGAGCCAAGGGGCGCCGAGATGCGCCGCATTGCTACGCGTCAAGGTGCGGGGTGCCGCGGTGCACTGCCGAACCCTTTCGACGATCGGTCGTCCTTGCAATCGTCAATTGCCGTCCTTGACGAAAATCGTGATCCGAAATTTTACGGCATAGAATAACCTGTATATAGTTATCTAAGAACACCCTGATGCTGCAGTCAGGTAACGACAAATGACAGGTTCAGTTCTGATTCGCAGTCTCGAACGCTTTGGTGATCTGCGCGAAGACGATTTGGAGCTATCGAGGCACCTGGTCACGATGCGGTCGGGTCGCTTCGGGGCGCGGAAGGAAATCTTCGCGGAAGGTGACCCATGTGGCACGGTGTCTGTCGTCATCTCCGGCTGGGCGTGCCTATCCAAGATGACGGATCGGGGGGAGCGCCAGATCATCGCTTTCCTGTTGCCCGGCGACTTGTGCGATCCGCACGCTTATCTTCTCGGCTATCGCGACATGACGCTGCACGCGATCACGGCCGTCGACCTTGCCACGGCCCGGGCCGACATGTGCGAGGAACTGGTCAATCGAAACCCGCGCATTTGCCTCGCATTTCGTCGCGCCACCGCCTGGTCGCTCGCAGCGTTGGAGGATCGCCTGCTGGCCGTTGGCCGCCAGTCGGCCTCCGCGCGCCTTGCGGGGCTGTTCCTCGACATTACCGCACGCGCGCGGCGGGCGGGCATCGGCGACGACAGCGGCTGCGAGTTCCCGCTGACGCAGCAGGATCTCGCCGATGCGTGCGGTTTGACCTCCGTCCATGTGAACCGGATTCTTCGGGAGATGCGGCGCAACGGCCTTATTCAACTGAAGGGACGAAGACTGTCCCTGCCGGAAGAGCGCACGATGCGGGGGCTGGCTGCCACACCGCCAATTCTCGGCAACGAGAAGCCCGGAGCTGGCATGTCAGGTCGTGGAAATAGTGCGACGTTGACCTGATGCCGCTTGGAAGTCCGATCGAGCGTGCTCGTCGTGGAATTTCATCGATGAAATCGTCACATACCTCTTAAATGACACGGCTGGTCTCACAACAATTCAATAACCTATCTCAGCTTATATGGCGCCGGTCGCAACGTCATGGGCTGGGACATGTTTAAGGCAAACAAAATCAAGCTGAAGTATAAGGCAACTCTGTACTTGGCAGCTCTTGCTGCCACCTCATCTATGGCCGACGCAGGGCCGGTAAAATCCAAAGCGTCCGCTAATGTGGATATGGGCGGCAAGCCATTGCTTGGGGTAAACTTGTCGGGATGCGAGTTCATCACCAATGGTGTCCTGTGTCCTACTCCGGCAGTAGTGAATGCCTATCTGGACAAGGGCTTCCGGGTACTACGGATACCTTTCCGCGGATCCCAGGCGAACAATCCTGCCGTGGTCGCCAAGATCAAGGCGGCGGTCGATACGGCCACCGCGCGCGATGCTTATGTGATCCTCGATCGGCACGATTACGGCAACACCTTCGATCCCGCACAGGCATCCTGGTGGATGTCGTTCATCAAGAACTTTCCGGATGCGGAACGGGTGCTGATTGACACTATGAACGAGCCGAAGACCGGCGAGTCGTACCAGCCCGATCCCAAAACCAAGAAGTCCTACGCCACCGAGGTGAATGCCGGCATCGACAAGTTCCGCAAGGCGGGCTTCAAGCATCGGCTGCTGATCGAATGGCGCGGATGGTCGGGCATGAGCCGCTTCGACAAGCGTGAGGGGGTAAACAAGGCGTGTGAGAGCCCTGCCTGCTCCTTCGACCGCGCGGGCGGGCTGAAGGATCCCCTCGGCAGGACCCTGGTCTCCGGGCACCGCTATCCCGATTCCGACGGATCGGGCACGCACCCGGCCTGCGTCAGCGGATCGACGGGCACCAAGCTGGTGTCGAACACCGACACAGCGGCCGAGGCGCGTGGGCTGAAGCTGTGGGTCGGCGAGTTCGCCTTCGGCAATTATGCCAAGGTCAGCTCGACCTGCGAAGCGCTGGGTGAAGGGTTCATCGACCGGATGCGCTCGATGCCAAAGACCTACGTCGGCGTCAGCTGGTGGGGCGGCGGCCCGCACTGGAAGGAAGACTACCTCTACAAGATCGAGCCCAAGAAGGGCACCTTCGCGACTGCTTCCTCCAGTGGCTATCTGCGGACGCTTACCGGCCGTTAAACGACCGGGGTCAAGACTTCCGCTTACAGACGGGAGGGCCGGCCTCGCCGATGGCGGGGCCGGCACGACCGTAACCAGGAACCAGGATCATGATCAGTTTCCTTCTGCGCTTGCCTGCGCCGCTGGCGACGCTCGGCCTGCTGGCGCTCGCCGGTTGTTCGAGCCAGTCCTCCACGTCCGCCGAGGCGCCGATCCGCATCGTTCGCGGCGTTGATACCCCCATGTTCCTCGCCACCGTGGCACGCGGCATTACCCGACCCGCTCCGGCGATCGGCCAGAGCCCGTCAACCGGGCCGGCCATGGCCAGCGACGCCGCCTTTCCGGACGGCTTCGACCCGGTGGAGGATGCCCGCGAGGAAGCCGCCCAGGCCGCATCGCGCGAGGCCGATCCCTACCGGCTTCAATATGCCGACCCGGCGGGGGAGGGCTGATCCGAGCGGGGCAGGCAGGGCAGGCGTTACAACACGAAATCCAGGTTCGTCAGTGTCGTCGCGCCGACCACGTGCAGTTCGAAATCGGCGACCTTGTCGCCATTGGTGTCGGCAAGCACGCGCAGGTCGCCCGCCGCCGCCGTCTCGAACCGCAATTCACCCGCGCTGCCGCTGAATGCCGCCCCGCCGACGAAGGCGAAGGCCTGATTGCCCGAAGCTTTCGAGCTGGCGTCGATCGCCGACAGGTCAACGCGGTCCGAGCCGGCGGTGAAATCCAGGATGTCGTCGGCATCCCCAACCTTGCTGTCGGACGTGCTCGTGAACGCGAAGAGGTCGGCGCCGCCGCCGCCGGACAGCGTGTCATGCCCCGACCCGCCGGCCAGCGTATCGGCGTTGGCGGAGCCGTAGATGGTGTCCTTGCCACCCGCGCCTTCGATGCGGACACCCAACAGGTCCACGGCGCGGTAATCGAGCGTGTCGTCGCCGGCGCTCCCAACCAGCTTGAACCCCGCAAAGCCGTTGCCGCTGATCTGCTCGACATGGGTAATGCCAAGGGCGGACAAGGCGACGTCCTTGGCGGTCGCCTCGATCCGGTCGATGCCGTCGCCGCCGTCGATTGTATCGGTGCCGGCCTTGGCGCCGATCCGGAACACGTCATTGCCGCCCAGGCCGTAAAGCGTGTCGTTGCCGCCGCCGCCGTCTATCACATCCGTACCTGCCGAGCCGATCAGCAGATCGTCGCCGCCGTTGAGCTGGATCAGCCCGATCCCGACCAGGCCGGTGGCACTGAAATCCAGGCTGTCGTTTCCGCTCGTGCCCATGATCGATATGCCGGCGCGGCCGCCGGCCGTGATCTGCTCGATGCCGCTGAGGGACGACAGGCCGATCACAACATTGTCGGCGGTGGCCATGATCCGGTCGAGTCCGGCGCCGCCACTGATGCCGTCGATGCCCGCGCCCGAACCGATCAAGAACGTGTCGCCTCCTTCGCCGCCGGACAGCGTGTCGTCGCCGGCATTGCCCAGGATGACGTCATCCCCGACCGAGCCGATGATGACGTCGTTGCCCTTGCCGCCATCGATCTGGACGATGTCGGTCAGCGCCACGGCCGTGAAGTCCAGCGTGTCCGCCTTACTCGTGCCGACGATCTGCACGCCGGAATAGCCGCCGGCCTCGATCGATTCGACTTGTGCGACTCGCGCGAGGCCAATCTTCACGTTGGTGCCGGCTGCGATGATCCGGTCATGGCCCTCGCCGCCGTCGATATCGTCGAAGCCGGCGTCGCTGCCGATCCGGAAAACGTCGTCCCCCCCCAGCCCCTTCAGGACGTCCTCGTTCTTGTTGCCGACGATCGTGTCGGCGGCCGCCGATCCGGTGATGACGTCATTGCCGCTGCCGCCATCGATCGCGGCAATGTCCACCAGGGCGACGTTGCTGAAGTCCAGCGTGTCGCCCGAGCTGCTGCCAGTAATCGTGACATTGGTGTATCCGGTGCCGACGATCTGCTCGATATCGTGCAGGCCAAGCGCGTTGATGGCGGCGTTCTGGCCCGTCGCGACGATCCCGTCGAAGCCGCCCCCGCCATAAAACTGGTCGATGCCGGTGTATCCAGAAACCTGGAAGACGTCGTCGCCGCTGCCGCCGTACAGCGTGTCATTGCCCTGGCCGCCGGCGATAACGCTGGCGCCATCGATGGAGCCGCGAATGACGTCATCGCCCTTGTCGCCGTCGATCAGGGTGATGCCGGTCATCACGACCGAGCTGAAATCGAGCGCATCGCTGCCGGTCGTCCCGACGATCTTGACGCCCGTCCAGCCGCCAGCCGTGATTTCCTGGACGCGGGTGATCGTTTTCAGCCCGATGACCGTGTTGTTGGCCCGCGCCTCGATGCGGTTATATCCCTCCCCGCCATCGACGGCGTCAAAGCCGTTGGCGCTGCCGCCATAGACGATGCGGTCGTCGCCCCCGCCCGCCATGATCGTGTCGTTACCACCGCCGCCATCGATCAGGTCGTTGCCCGCGTCCGTGGTCAGCTTGTCGTCGCCGCCCTGCCCGTTGACGATCCAGGCTGTTGGACCCGCAGGCGCGACGAAGCTGTCCGCCCCGGACGTGCCGGTATAATTGCGGGTGCCGGAGTCCCAGGACAGCACCAGGTTGCTGCTGACCAGCCCGGTTCTGCCCGGCCCTTGCGTCGCGGACATGTAGACCGGCGTGTTGGCGTCCAGCGCCAGCGAGAAGCTGCCCTTGCCCGCTCCGTCCAGAGTCACTGTGCGGAAATCGATCGCGGTCGCCTTGTT
>CAKTFL010000038.1 GCA_934555855.1 uncultured Sphingomonas sp.
TGGTGACCCCTACGGGACTCGAACCCGTGTTTTCGCCGTGAGAGGGCGACGTCCTAGACCGCTAGACGAAGGGGCCGTTTGCGGTGGAGGCGGGCACCTAGGCGAGGGGAGGGCGGCCGTCAAGGGGGGAACGTGTTCGCTGGTCGTGGCGTTGTGCGGGCCGTGATGGCGGGGCGGAACATGGCGGGGGTCGAGGACGTCGAGGGTCTGCGGGGCGACCGCTTCGCGGCGCGGCTTGCGGCGGGCGATGTCGTGGAGAGTCCGGTGGCGTTGGTCGTGGCCCATCCCGACGACGAGACGTTGTGGGCAGGATCGGCGCTGGCACGCATGGCGGACCTGCGGCTGATCCATGTCACCGATGGAGCCCCGCACGATATGGCGGATGCTCAGCGGCTCGGCTTTTCTCAACGTGAAACCTATGCGGCGGCGCGTGCGGGGGAACTCGACCAGGCCCTGGATGCGCTCGGCAGTCGGCCGGAGCGGTGCGGCTACCGGGTGCCCGATCAGGAGGCGGTATTTCACCTCCGCGAAATGGTCGACCGGTTGGAGCGGGACCTGGCCGATCGTGAGGCGGTCATCACTCACCCCTATGAGGGCGGCCACCCCGACCATGACGCGATTGCGCTGGCGGTCCGGGCGGCGGTCGACCGGCTCGCACGCCGCGGGGCGGCGCCCGCGCTGGTCGAGTTCGCCTGCTACCATAGGCTCGGTGGTGAGCGGGTGTTCGGCCGCTTCTGGCCGGATGCTCGCTGCCCGGAGCGGCGACGCCCCATCACCGTCGCCGAGCGTGGCCGGCTGGATGCGGCGATCGCGGCCCATGCGAGCCAGGAAGCGGTGATCGCCGGTTGGCAGCCGCAGGCCGAGCGGTGGCGCGGGGCGCCCCGCTATGACTTCGCCGTGGCGCCGCCGCCCGGCACTTCGCTGTATGACGGGTTCGGCTGGGCCTTGACCAGCGAGCGCTGGCGACAGGTCGCCGCCGAGGCGATTGAGGAGGCGGTGCCATGCGCCTGACGGTCGTTAGCGTCGCCTATCCCTTCGCGCCGGTGACCGCCGATCCGGCCGGCGGTGCGGAGCAGGTACTGGCGCAACTCGACCGGAGGCTGGTGGAGGCGGGGCACAGGTCGATCGTGATCGCGGCAGAGGGCTCGGAAACCGCCGGCGAGCTGGTGCCTGTCGCAACGGAGGGCGGGGATATAGACGACGCCCGCCGGGCGGCCGTGCATGGGCGCGTGCGCGCCGCGCTGGACGAGACGCTGGCGGGAGAAGCGGTGGACCTGGTTCACTGCCATGGCATCGATTTCGACGCGTATCTGCCGGGCGGCGACGTGCCGACGCTGGTGACGCTGCACCTGCCGCTCGACTGGTATCCGGCGGCGGTGCTCGCGCCCGATCGGCCGCGCACATGGCTGCTTCCGGTGTCGCAATCGCAGGCGAACAGGGCGGGGCAGGGCGCGGTGCTGCTGCCGCCCATCGCCAACGGTATCGACGATGCGAGCTACCGTCCCGCGGCCCACAAGGGCGATTTCGCGCTGATGATGGGCCGCGTCGCGCCTGAAAAAGGCTTCGCCACCGCGATCGAGGCGGCGAAGCTGGCCGACCTGCCGCTGGTCGTCGCGGGCCAGCTATTCCCTTATGCCGAACATCGCCGCTATTTCGACGAGCAGGTCGTGCCGCGACTGGACGCGCAGCGACAATGGGTGGGGCCAGTCAGCGGCGCGCGCAAACGGCAATTGCTGGCGGAAGCGCGCTGCGTGCTGATCCCGTCCACCGCCCCCGAAACATCGTCGCTGGTCGCGATGGAGGCGATGGCGTCGGGAACGCCGGTGATCGCGTTCCGGGCCGGTGCCTTGCCGGACATCGTGGAGGATGGGGTGACCGGGTTCCTGGTGGATGATGCGGCGGGCATGGCCGAGGCGATGCGGCATATCGAGGCGATCGATCCCGCGACATGCCGCCGGGTCGCCTGCGAGCAATATTCGCTGGGGCGGACGGCGAGCGCCTATCTCGACTTGTACCAGCAGCTCGCGGCATGAACGACGCGGTGCTGGCCCGCTGCCGCGCTGGGGAGATATCGCCCCAGATCGCGCTGGCGCAGATGGTGATCGGCGGGATGCTGCCTTCGCCCGACTTGCTTGCGGACCTCGCTGGACAGGAAGCACCGGGCTCCCCGGTGATCCAGCTTGCGGCCTTGGCCGAGGCGCAGCGGGATCGCCTGTCCGCGCTGGAGCGGGTAGCGGCGAGCGGCATCGATCCGATCGGCGACGATCCGGTCACGGCGACGGCGGCGCTGTTCGACCGGCTGGCCGCGACGGCGCCGGAAGCAGCGGTGGCCTTCTATTCGCTGGGCGATCCGGCCTTGCTCGACGGCGCTACGGCGGAGCTGGTCGGCGTCATCCGGGATTGGGTGCGGGTGGACGGGCGGGACGTGCTCGACCTCGGCTGCGGGATCGGCCGGGTGGCGCTGGCGCTGGCCGACGAGGCACTATCAGTGCTCGGCGTGGACGTGTCGGCGGGCATGGTCGAGGAGGCGCGGCGGCGCGGCGCTGGGCTGGCAGGGGTCCGGTTCGAGCAGGGCAACGGCCGCGACCTGGCGGGCCTGGATGATGCGAGTATCGACCTGATGCTGGCGGTGGACAGCTTTCCCTATCTTGTCCGCGCGGGCGAAGATCTGGTCCGGTCGCACCTGGCGGAGGCGGCGCGGGTGCTGCGACCCGGCGGGGCGCTGCTGGTGTTCAACTGGTCCTATCGCGGCGACCTGGCGCTGGACATGGCCGATGCATGCCATTTGGGCCCTCTTCACGGTTTCACGGTTCAGCGCGTGGGCGAGCGGCCTTTCCGGATCTGGGACGGCAGCGGCTTTCATCTCGTGCGCGCTGCATGACTGACGACGAATGGTGGGACCTGTGGCGGCGCGATCCGCGCGCGACGCCGTTTCAGTCGCCGGCATGGCAGCAGGCGTGCTGGCGCCATCTGGGCGGCGGCGAGCGACTGGATGCACAGGTGCGCGATGGCGGCGGTCGTCTGACGGCGGCGCTGCCGTTGTTTGTATGGCAGGACGGCGCGGCGCGGCGGCTGGTGCCGGTCGCGGCGGGGCATTCGGACTATTCGGACGCGCTGGTCGCGCCGGAGGCGGACGTGTCGGCGCTATGGGACGCGATCCTGGCGCGCCCGGATCGCTGGGACGAGGTGCTGCTGCCCGACCTGCGCGCCGACTCGTCCCTGCTCGCCCCGGTTCCGGGCGGGTGGCGGGCGGTCGACGAGCCGGCCGAGGTCTGCCCGGTGCTGCCGCTCCCGTCCGAGGGCAGCGTGCTTGCCGCGATGAGCAAGTCGCGCCGGCGCAAGGTCGTCCACGACCGCAACCGGGCCGAGGCGCTTGGCGGTGTGACCGATGGCTTCGCCGAGACGCCCGAGGAGATCGAGGAAGCGCTGGGCGCGCTGTTTCGCCTTCACGCCGAGCGCTGGGCTCGCGAAGGGCAGGCGGGGGTGCTGGCCAGCGCCGCGACCCAGGCGTTCCTGCGCGAGGCGGTTGCCGGGCTGGCGGCGGCCGGGCTGCTCCGGCTCGCGACTGTGCGGTATGAGGGGCGGATAGTGGCCGTGCTGCTCGGGTTCATCGATGGCCATCGTGGGCACAGCTACATCAACGGCGTCGACTTCAGCGTTCCCGGGCAAAGCTTCGGCACGCTCGCCTTCGAGCGGATGATCAACGCCGCGCATCAGCACGGCGCCCGCGAGTTCCACTTCCTGCGGGGCGAGGAACCCTATAAATATGGGTGGGGCGCCGAGGCGACGCAGACAGTGCGGCGGACGATACGGCGGGTCTGAGAGAGCCCAACACCGTTCATGCTGAGCCTGTCAAAGGGCCGTTTTCCTTTGCTGCCTCACCCACGAGCGCGGGCCAAGCCCGCGCTGACGTCAAACGGGACGGGTGCGGTCGCGCCCTCCGCTGCCTGGGCTTTGGCGAGTCCTGGCGCCGCCGTCGCTCCGTCAGGCCGCCTTTGCCTGCCTCAACCGCATTTCTTCATTCAGCATCTCCGCCAGCAGGAACGCCAGTTCCAGGCTCTGGCTGGCATTGAGCCGTGGGTCGCAATGAGTGTGGTAGCGATCGGCCAGGCTCTGCTCGGTCACGTCGATCGCACCGCCGGTGCATTCGGTGACGTTCTGCCCGGTCATCTCGGCATGGATACCGCCAGCATGGGTGCCCTCCGCCCGATGCACGGCGAAGAAGCCGCGCACCTCGGCCAGGATGCGGTCGAACGGCCGCGTCTTGTACCCCGTCGCGGCCTTCACCGTGTTGCCGTGCATCGGATCGCACGACCAGACCACCGGATGCCCTTCGCGTGTCACCGCCCGGACCAGGCGAGGCAGCGCGCCCTCGATCTTGTCATGGCCATAGCGGGTGATCAGCGTCATGCGCCCCGGCACGCGTGCCGGGTTGAGGGTGTCAAGCATCCTGAGCAGCGCGTCCGGCTCCAGGCTGGGGCCGCATTTGATGCCGATCGGATTGCCGATCCCGCGCAGGTATTCGACATGGGCAGACCCCTCGAACCGGGTCCGGTCGCCGATCCACAGGAAATGCGCCGACGTATCGTACCAGTCGCCGGTCAGCGAATCCTGACGGGTCAGCGCCTGCTCGAACGGCAGCAGCAGCGCCTCATGGCTGGTATAGAAATGCGTCTCGTTCAGCTGGGGCACGGTTTGCGGGTCGATCCCGCACGCCGCCATGAAGTCCAGCGCCTCGCCTATCCGGTCGGCGGTTTCGCGATACTTCTTCGCCCAGGGGCTGGAGCCCAGGAAATCATGCGTCCAGCGATGCACCTGGTACAGGTTCGCGTATCCGCCTTGTGCAAAGGCGCGCAGCAGATTCAGCGTCGCTGCCGATTGTGAATAGGCGCGGATCATTCGCTGCGGATCGGGCGCGCGCGATTCGGCTGTAAAGGCGATGTCGTTGACGTTATCGCCGCGATAGGAGGCCAGTTCCTGGCCGCCGATCGTCTCGGTCGGCGCCGAGCGCGGCTTGGCGAACTGGCCGGCCATGCGGCCCAGCTTCACTACGGGCAGCTTGGACGCGAAGGTCAGGACCACCGCCATCTGAAGAATGACGCGGAAGGTGTCGCGGATGTTGTTCGGATGGAACTCGGCAAAGCTTTCCGCGCAATCGCCACCCTGGAGCAGGAAGCCGCGCCCGGCCGCTACCTCGCCCAGCGACGCGGTCAGATTGCGCGCCTCGCCCGCAAACACCAGTGGCGGAAAGGTCCGCAGCGTGTCGGTTGCCGCCTGCAGCGCGACGGGATCGGGATATTCGGGCAGCTGACGGGCCTCGGCCCGGGTCCAGCTGTCGGGGGCCCATTTGGCAGCCATGACGCTCTTGTTCCGGTTCAGTGTGCGGCCGGCCATGCGCCGAAATGCTGCCGGGCGCAATGAAGGAACGCTTCGACCCCCTCTCAGCGAGCGATCATGCGGCGCGCCAATGTCGCGCGACATGAAAATATCAGCTATCGGCGATGGACGCTGGACATCTGGTCGACCTTGATCCCGCGCAACCGACGGCGGCGAGCCGCACGGCGCTTGCTTGTAACCAGAAATGCGATCGTTCCGACGACGGCGATGACGGCCATCATTGCATACGCGACCAACAGTCGTAATTCCACCAGAGCACTCCCGTGGCCATTCCGCCGGGTGCCTACACCGTTTCGTGCGAGCGATCTGTCACATGCATAAACCCGGCCGTATGTTCAACCCCGCAAAGGGAACCGTAAAGCTTCCATGCATATGAAAACGGGCAACCTATTCTTACTCAGTGTTGCCGTGTTGAGTGGCGCGGCGGCGCCGGCCGACGGTCCCGACGCAACGCTTGTCGCACTCGCCGCGGTGGACGGCCAGCTCGCCGCGATCGGGCATCGGCTGGTGACGGCGAACCGGCCCTTGTGCGACGGGCTGGCTCCTGCGCCGGGGTGGGTGTTGCATACAGCCGATCAGTATGACCCGGCGCTGCGGCCCGCCGCGATCCGTCGCTACCGCTTCGATGCGCCAGTCGGGGTGGAGACGGTGGTGTCGGGCAGTCCGGCCGCCGTGGCGGGGGTGCAGGCGGGGGACTCGCTCCATGCGATCAATGGCCAGCGGATTCCGGCCGAACCGGCGACCGCCGCTGCCGCAAACGTGCGGTCGCGCGATGCGGCCCTGGATCTGGTGGAGCGCCAGCCGGCGGACCGGCCGCTGATGCTGGATATGGTCAGGAGCGGCCGGGCTCGAACGGTGACGCTGCCGGCGACGCCGGGTTGCCGCGCGGCGTTCGAGATCGTGCTGGGCGACGGCATGACCGCTTCGTCGGACGGGCGCGTGGTTCAGATCGGCGTGCGCTTCCTTGCGCGGTACTCGGATGACGAGGTCGCGGCCGTGGTGGCGCATGAGCTGGCCCATGTCGTATTCCGCCACCGTGCCCGACTGGAGGCGGCGGGTGTCAGTTCGGGGCTGCTGGCGGAGCTGGGACGCAGCGGTCGCCTCCATCGCCGTGCGGAGGACGAGGCCGACCGGCTGAGCGTCGCGCTGCTGTACAATGCGGGATATGATCCGCGCGTGGCCGTGCGCTTCTGGCGCGAGCATGGCGGCGACGTCGATGGCGGCCTGTTCCGCAGTCGTACTCACCCGTCGTCCAGGGCTCGTGCCGCCGCGATCGAGTCGGAGGTGGCGGCGATTCCGGCCGGCACCGCGCGCCCCTACCGCCCCGGGCTGCTCAGCACCCGCGACCAGCCTTTCGACTAAGTAGGCCGCCAGTCCCAGCCGAGCGGATCGCCGTCCATCACCTCCACGCCCGCCGCCGTCAGTTCCTCGCGGATCTGGTCGGACCGGGCGAAGTCCTTGGCGGCGCGCGCGTCGCGGCGCTCGGCAAGTCGGGTGGCGATGTCCTCGTCGGTGATCCGCACCGCAGCGGGCCGCACGCGCAGATCCTTGCGGGTCAGCGCGGCGAGCCCAAGCCCCAGCACCGCATCGAAATCGGCCAGCGCTTCCAGCCGATCCGCCGGCGCGATCCGCTTGTCGGCAAGCATCGCGTCGAGAGCGGTAAGCGCGCGGGGCGTGTTGAGATCGTCTGACACCGCCAAGTCAAGCTGCTCCTTGTACGCGGCCGACGATCCGGCTGAGGGCGCGGCCGGGCGGGCGCGAAGCGTCTCCACCGCCTGAACCAGCCGCTTCAGCCGGGTGGCGGCGGCGGCGAGGCTGTCCCAGCTGAACTCCAGCTCCGACCGATACTGCGCCTGAAGACACATCAGGCGATAGGCGAAGGGGTGATAGCCGCGATCGACCAGCGTCTGGAGGCGCAGGAACTCGCCGGACGACTTGGACATCTTCCCGGCGCGTTCCACCAGGAAGTTGTTGTGCATCCAGAAGGTTGCGCCGGTGTAGGTCGCGTCGTTCGGGCAGCAATGCGCCTGGTTTTGCGCGATTTCGTTGGGATGGTGGATCTCGCGATGATCGATCCCGCCGGTATGGATATCGAACCGCTCGCCCAGATAGTGCTGGCTCATGACCGAGCATTCCAGGTGCCAGCCCGGCGCGCCGCGGCCCCAGGGACTGTCCCATTCCATCTGGCGGTTCTCGCCCGGCGCGCTGGTCCGCCAGATCGCGAAATCCGCCGCATGGCGCTTGCCCGCGACCTCCTCGATCCGGCCCTCGGCAGGCGCCGTGGCCTCGGCGTCGCCGCGCGCGAGTCGGCCGTAATCGGGTACGGTGCTGACGTCGAAATACAGGCCGCCCGGCAGGGGATAGCAGTGCCGGGCCTCGATCGCGGCGGCAAAGGCGATCATGTGTTCGACATGAGCGGTCGCCACCGCCCAGCGTGTCGGTGCCACGATGCCGAGCGCGGCGACGTCGCCCTTGAACACGTCGGTGTAATGCGCCGCGATCTCCCAGATCGATCGCCCTTGCGCGGCCGCCGCGCGCTCCATCTTGTCTTCGCCCAGATCGGCATCGGAGGTCAGGTGGCCGACATCGGTGATGTTGATGACGTGCGTGGTCGGCCAGCCCTTCCACCGCAGCACCCGGCCGAGCGTGTCGGCGAACAGGAATGCCCGCATGTTGCCGATATGCTGGTAGTTATAAACGGTTGGCCCGCAGGTATAGAGGCGCACGTCCGCGGGATCGAGCGGATGGAACGACTCGATCGTGCGGCTGAGCGAGTTGAAGAGGTGAAGTGGGGCGCCGTGCATCGCGCCGCCTTACCCATGGCGGCGGCAGAGGCAAACCCGGCCCGCGTTCATGAGCTTGCGGGTTGAAATCGGGGTGCCCTGCTGTTAGGGAGCCGCGTTCAACGGCACGGACGGTGGTTCGCGGCCGTGCTATCTATTCGACCGGAGTTCGTGGGTTTTATGCAGATCATCGTTCGTGACAACAATGTCGACCAGGCCCTGCGCGCGCTCAAGAAGAAGCTGCAGCGCGAGGGCGTGTATCGCGAGATGAAGCTGCGCCGTCACTATGAGAAGCCGTCGGAAAAGCGCGCTCGCGAGCGTGCGGCTGCCGTGCGCCGCGCCCGCAAGCTGGAGCGCAAGCGCGCCGAGCGTGACGGCGCGCGGTAACAGCCGCCGTCTTCGCGCCACGGGCGCGAGCGTGTGAACTTCGTGAACTTCAGGCCGGCGTGTTCAGACGCCGGCCGCGCCGTCTAAGGGCCCTGCCATGTCGACCGTGACCGCCGTTCCGCTCCAGCCGGTGAAGCGCGGCTATCTCGTCTGGCTGTGGCTCGGGCTGATCGTGGCGGCGCTGGCCGCGGTCGCGCTGGCCGCGCAGGGCGACGACTTTCTGACCCGCAATGCACGGGCACGGGGCGTCGTGACCACACCGTCGGGGCTGCAGTATAAGGTGTTGAAGCCGGGCAAGGACGGCGCCCATCCGACCGATACGGACGTCGCGCTGATCATGTACGAGGGCAAGCTGCTCGACGGCACCACCTTCGACAAGTCGCAGCAGCCGACTCCCATGCCGGTAGCGGGCGTAGTACCGGGCTTCGGCGAGGCGCTGAAGACCATGTCCAAGGGCGAGAAGGCTCGCTTCTGGATCAAGCCGAGCCTTGGGTATGGCGAAAAGCCGACCGGCCCGATTCCGGCCAATTCGACACTGGTGTTCGATGTGGAGCTGCTCGACTTCCTGCCGGAGCAGGTGATCCGCCAGATGCAGATGCAGCAGCAGGGCATGACGGGGGGCGGTGCCCCCGGCGCGCCGCTGCCGGGCGCCGGCGGACGCTGACCGCGCCCGCCGGCGGACGCTGACCGCGCTGGGGGGATGGCTCCCGCAACCGATCACGGAACCCGACACGTCACTACGGCCATCGTCACCCCGCGATGACGATGTTCGTGTCCAGCTGACTAGCGACCCAAACCGCGCGCCCTGATCGCAGCGATTGGCGGGCGCAGCTCTCTGGACCCTGATCCAGCCAGGCTAAAGCAGTTCGGATCGGCCACTCACTTTTCCCCGTGTGCTCCCACGCGGGCGGGAGCCCAGCCTGGATCCCCGTCTTTGCGGGGTACGGGAGGAGTTGCCTCAACCTGCCCGGATCAGGGGCTAGCCTGTCCTGCTGACATCGACACACGGTGTGCTTCTGCCCGAGCCGGACGGCGTCTAGTCGGTAAGGAACCAGCGCTCGCTGCCTTCAAGGCCGATCGCGGTCAGCGGGCCGCCGGCATAGGCGCCGGTGTCGATCCCGATCCGGTTGGCGCGGACATCGGGCTCTTCGGTGATCGTATGGCCGTGGACCACCATCGCGGCGTGGGCCGCGCGATGCGACAGGAAGGGTTCGCGAATCCAGCGCAGGTCCGCGGCCCGTTGCGCCTCCAGCGGCACGCTCGGGCGGATCCCCGCATGAACGAACAAATAATCGCCGATCGTGACTTGGTCCCGCCCGGCGTCGAGGAACAGGCGGTGCGCCGCCGGAACCCGCTCGTCGATCAGGACCGCCAGCTCCTCCAGCGACGCCTCGTCGTAGGTGCGCGGGTCGACGCCATAGCTCAGCATGGTCTCGCGCCCGCCAACGCGATTGAACAATTGCAGCGAGCTGCGGTCGCCTTCGGCCGCGGCGAGCATGATCTCTTCATGATTGCCCTTGATCAGCACGGACGCCGGAAACTCGAAGCCGAGATGCAGGGCCCGTTCGACCACCCCGCGCGAATCCGGGCCACGATCGACCAGATCGCCGAGCAGGATCAGCGTCGTGCGCGCGGGCGCTCGCGCGGCGTCGTCGGCCTTGATCGCTGCGAGCAGCCGCTCGAACGATGAAAGGCAGCCATGAATGTCCCCCACGGCATAGACGCGCTCTCCCGAAGGAACATGCGGCAAGGGCGCCGTGCGACGGCGGAGCAGGGTTTTGAGCAAGGCGGATGATCGCGGATGAGGGATGAAGGCCGGCCTATAGGATCAGCATTGGGCCGGTTCAATCGCCGGCCAGCACAGCGATAG
>CAKTFL010000039.1 GCA_934555855.1 uncultured Sphingomonas sp.
CGCAGCCGCTGGTGCGGTGAATGGTGACAAAGGGGAACAGGTGCAAGGTCTTGATTTACTGAGCCCCCTGGACTTTCCGACCCTGGGTTCGCTGTTGCTGGTCGCCGCGCTGGTCGCGATCGCGTGCCGCCGCCTGGACCTTCCCTACAGCATTGGCCTGGTCGCGGCGGGGATAGGGCTGGCGCTGCTGGCGCCGGGCCACATGCCGGCGCTGAGCCGGGAACTGATCTTCTACGTCTTTCTGCCGCCGCTGGTGTTCGAGGCAGCGATCCAGATTCCATGGCAGCCGTTCCGGCGCGAGCTGCCGCTTCTGTCTATGCTGGTCACGATTGGCGTGGTGTTCGCCACAGCCGTTGTCGCGGGCGGGATGCACTGGCTGGTCGGGTGGAGCTGGATCGGCGCGGGCCTGTTCGGCGTGCTGATCGCCGCGACTGATCCGGTGTCGGTGATCGCCGCGTTCAAGCAGATGCGTGTCCAGCCGCGGCTGCACCTGCTCGTGGAGGCGGAAAGCCTGCTCAACGACGGCACCGCGGCGGTCGGCTTCGCGGTGCTGGTCGCGATCGCGGCGGGCGGCGATGCCGGCGCGGCAGCGATCGGGCTGAAGCTGGTCGGCACGGTGCTGGGCGGAATCGCGTGCGGTCTCGCCGTGTCCGGGGCGCTGGTGCTGATCGCCGGACGAACCAGCGACCGGCTGGTCGAAATCACGCTGACCATGCTGATCGCCTATGGCTCATTCCTGTTGGCGGAGCATCTCGGCGCCTCCGGCGTGATCGCGACGCTGACCGCGGGACTGGTGGTCGGCAATTACGGCTTTCTCGGCTCGATCAGCGACGACGGGCGCCAAGGCGTGCTGAACCATTGGGAGTTCGTCGCCTTCCTCATCAATTCGCTGATCTTCCTGCTGATCGGTGGGCAGGAGGCGAGCGCATTGATCGGGCCGGTGCTGGGCGCGGCGGGCGCGGCGGTGGTGCTGACGCTGCTGGGACGCGCGGCAACGGTGTACCCGCTGATGATGGCCTTCGCCCGCACCCGCCTGGCGGTGCCCTGGGCCTACAAGCATGTCCTGTTCTGGGGAGGGTTGCGCGGTGCGCTGGCCCTGGCCCTGGCCCTGGCCCTGCCCGACACGGTGGCGGAGCGGGGAGAGATCGTCGCGGTGGCCTTTGCCGTGGTCGCTTTTTCCATCATCGTGCAGGGCATCACCATGCCGGCGCTGGTCCGGCGGCTGGGGCTGGTGCGTGACGTCGAAGAGCGTCAGTGAGCCGCATTTCCCAGGGCCGTTTCGACCGCGTGCAGAGGACTGGCAAGCATCTCATGAACCTGCGTCGCGACGAACAGCGCCGCCGCCACCGCGCCGCAGGCCAGGAAGCCGTACTGGATGGCGGACGAGATCACGCGGCTACGCTCGACATTGCACGCGGCGCGGGCCTCCTGGACCAGGCGGGACGACAGGCGTCGATCGCCCTGCCCGGCCGGGTCCGGCGCAGCACCGGCAGCAGCCCGCCGGGGCTCGCCAACGATCGTCTGCACGCTGATCCGGTCCTGCGTCCGGACGCCGAAAAAGCGATCCTTGCGCCACATCACCCGGCCGATGATGATCAGCGTGCCCCGGCGGATGTCGATGTAATCGCCCGTCTTCACCGAGCCATCGGCGGCGACCATCATCCCGCGCGAGGAGATGTTGTGGATGCAGGCGTCCGCCCACTTGCCGCCATGGTTCATGCGGCAGGGCACGACCACTTTCACCCGCGGCTCTCGTTGCCGGAAGCCGGCCTGCAGCGCACTCAACAAGACAGACTCGCCTCCACCAGTCGGAAGAAAGCTAGCCCGAGGCGGCGAATATTCCGTTAAGGAGCGGATACGGTCAGGGCACAAGGACCGTATCCACTGCCTCGGGCAGGGTTTCCGGATAGTCGAGCGTGTAGTGAAGGCCCCGGCTCTCATGCCGGTGGAGCGCCGATCGCACGATCAGGTCGGCGGTCTGGAGCAGGTTCCTGAGCTCGATCAGGTCCGGCGTGACACGGAAATGGCCGTAGTGATCGGCAATCTCGTCCGTCAGCATCCGGATGCGGTTCTGCGCCCGCTGAAGCCGCTTGGTGGTGCGGACGATGCCGACATAATTCCACATGAACCGGCGGATTTCCGTCCAGTTCTGCTTGATGACGACTTCCTCGTCCGAATCGGTGACCCGGCTTTCGTCCCACGGACGGATCGCGGGCGGCGGCGGCAGGTCGCCCCAGCCCTCCGCGATGCTCGCCGCCACCGCCTCGCCGAACACGAAACATTCGAGCAGGGAGTTGGACGCGAGGCGGTTGGCCCCGTGCAGGCCCGATTGCGTGCACTCGCCCGCCGCGAACAGGCCGGGCAGGTCGGTGCGCCCGCCCCGGTCGATGACGATGCCGCCACAGGTGTAATGCTGCGCCGGCACGACCGGAATTGGCCCGCTGGTCATGTCGATGCCCAGCCCGATCAGCTTTTCATGGATGTTGGGGAAATGCTCCCGCACGAAATCGGGGGGCTGATGGCTGATGTCGAGATGAACGTGATCGAGGCCGTAGCGCTTGATCTCCGCATCGATGGCGCGGGCGACGACGTCGCGGGGGGCGAGTTCCAGCCGCGGATCGTAATATTCCATGAAGCGCTTGCCGGTCTGCGGATTGATCAGCCGCCCGCCCTCGCCGCGCACCGCCTCGGTGATCAGGAAGTTCTTGACCGACAGGTTGTACAGGCAGGTCGGGTGGAACTGCATGAATTCCATGTTGGAGACGCGCGCCCCGGCCCGCCACGCCATGGCGATGCCGTCGCCCGTCGCCCCGCGCGGCGCGGTGGAGAACAGGTAGGTGCGCCCCGCCCCGCCGGTCGCGAGCACTGTCGCGCGCGCCGTGAACAGGTTGACCCGCCCCGTCTTGCGATTCACCGCATAAACTCCCCAGACATGGCCGGCGCCGGAATAGCGCATCTCGTGACGGCTGGTGGCGAGGTCGATCGCGACCTGATCGGGGATCAGCGTGATGTTGGGATGCCGCTCGGCAGCGCGCTGAAGCGCCTCCTGCACCGCCCAGCCGGTCGCGTCGGCGACATGGACGATGCGCCGGTGCGAATGGCCGCCCTCGCGGGTGAGGTGCAGCGTATCGCCGTCGGTGGCGAACGGCACGCCGAGCTTCAGCAGCCGATCGATCGCGGCGGGCGCATTCTCGACCACCAGCTCGACCACGCCGCGATCGTTCAGGCCCGCGCCCGCGACCATGGTGTCCTCGACATGATTGTCGAAAGTGTCGCCCGGTTCCAGCACGGCGGCAATGCCGCCCTGCGCCCAGGCGGTCGACCCTTCGTTGAGTGCGCCCTTGGCGAGCACCGTGACCTTGAACCGCTCGGCGAGGTTCAGCGCCGCGGTCAGCCCGGCCGCGCCCGAGCCGACGATCAGCACGTCCGATTCGCGGCCGCTCATGCCGCCTGCTTCCAATTCGCGGAACCGGAATCGCGGAACCGGACACTACGTCCCCCCTGATTATTCCGGTTCCGACGGTCGGATGGGGAGCAGGCACACGAGAATAAAGGAGCAAGAGCCGGGGTCATCATCCCCTGTTGCACGATTGCGGCCTTGTAGGACAGCGTTCGCATCTGCCTGTTGAGGGTCGGAAGGAGAAGGACAGTGCTTCGACAGGCTCAGCACAAAACGGGTAGGGGGCGGGCACGGGACGGCAGCTGACATAGCCAGCCCGAGAGGGCGGATGAACGGGAGGGTTGCCCTACCCCAGCGAGCGGGTAAGGCTGAGGAACACGTCCTCCAGATCGGGCTCCTTGGTGGAGACGTCGACGATGCCGAGCCCGTCGCGGGTCACCGCCGCCAGCACCTCGCCGGCATTCACCCGATCCTTGCGATAGGTGATCTCCAGCGTCCGCGCGCCCTTCAGCACGACCTTGTCGAAACAGGCAGCGGCCGGCGCCTCCGCCAGGTCGCGGTCGACGGTGACGGACACCACCTTTTCCTGCGCCCGCCCGACCAGTTCGCGCGTCGGCTCGTTGGCGACGAGCTGGCCGCGATTGATGATCGCGATCCGGTCGCACAGCTCCTCGGCCTCTTCGAGATAATGGGTGGTCAGCACCACCGTAACGCCCGCCCGGTTCAGGTCGCGGACATAGGCCCAGAGCTGCTGGCGAAGCTCGATATCGACGCCCGCGGTCGGCTCGTCGAGCACCAGCACGGGCGGCGAGTGGACCATTGCCTTGGCCACCATCAGCCGCCGCTTCATCCCGCCAGACAGGGTGCGCGCATAGGCGTTCGCCTTGTCGGCGAGGTGCACCGCCTCCAGCAGCTCCATCGAGCGGCGCTGCCGCTTGGGCACGCCGTACAGCCCGGCCTGGATTTCCAGCGTCTCCAGCGGCGTGAAGAAGGGATCGAACAGGATCTCCTGATTGACGATCCCGATCGACGCCTTCGCATTGCGCGGATGTTCGTCGATGTCGAAGCCCCAGATCGACGCATGGCCATCGGTCTTGTTGACCAGCCCGGCCAGGATGTTGATCAGCGTCGACTTGCCCGCGCCGTTCGGGCCGAGCAGCCCGAAGATCGACCCCTGCGGCACGTCGAAGCTGACCCCGTCGAGCGCCCGCTTGCCGGCTCCACCGCCAACGCCAGCATAGGTCTTGCACAGGTTCCGGATGGAGATTGCCGCATCGCTCATGCCGGTCGCGATAGGCTTTGCGACGCCGGGCCACAATCCTGTGTTGATCGAAGGGCCGCCACACTGCTAATCGCGCGCGCCATGACCCCGCCGCTCGAAACCGTCCGTGTCTCCCAGCGCCGCGTAGCCTGTGACGGCGCGCAGGACATTCCCGGCGGCGCCGCGCTGGGCCATCCGCGCGTGTATCTGGAAATCGACGAGCATGGCTATGTCGATTGCGGCTATTGCGACCGGCGCTTCATCCTGATCGGCGGGCCGGCGGACGGGGTGGACCAGAGCCAGCTGCCCGACATTTCAGAAGGCGCGAGTCGCTAGGGCCAGGCGCCAAGGTCGAGCTTCGCTCGACCGCGACAGGCGCCGGCCCGGCCCGGCCCCGGCCCCGGACGACGACCGGGCGAGTTCCTCGCCCGTGTCGATCCACGGCTTTGCCGCGGCGCTTTTCCCGTCGTCACCCCCGCCACGGGCGCAAGTCGCCTGGGGAGCCGTCGGCCCCGGCACGAGGCTGGGGTGAAGGGGTGGATGACGCGACGGGTGCGGCGACCTATATCTCCGTCATGACCCTTCCCTCCGATCCCCGCTCGTTCCTGTACCGTGACCAGCTTTCGCCCGAGGCGGCACAGCGCCTCACCGCTGCTGCGCTCGGCGCGGCCGACGATGGCGAGTTGTTCCTGCAATATCGCCGGGCGGAGGCGTTCGGGTTCGATGACGGGCGGCTGAAGACGGCCAGCTACGACACCAATGCCGGGTTCGGCCTGCGCGCCGTGTCGGGCGAGATGACCGCCTTCGCCCATGCCAACGAGCTGTCGGAAGCCGCGATCAGGCGCGCGACCGAGACCATGACCCTGATCGACCCGGCCGTGGGCGCCCGCGCCGCGCCGCCGCAGGGCACGAACCACCGGCTTTATACCGACACCGACCCGCTCGACCTGGTGCCGTTCGCGGACAAGGTGAACCTCTGCCAGCGGATCGACGCCGTTGCCCGCGGGCGCGATTCCCGCGTGGCGCAGGTGACGGTCGGGCTGTCGGGCACGTGGTCGGTGGTGGAGATCGTCCGCCCGGACGGTTTCTTCGCGACCGACGTGCGGCCGCTGGTGCGGCTCAACATCCAGATCGTCGTGGAACAGAATGGCCGGCGCGAGAGCGGCAGCTTCGGCATCGGCGGCCGCTATCTGTACGACCGGCTGTTCGACGAGGCGACCTGGAACCGCGGCATCGACGAGGCGCTGGCGCAGGCGCTGGTGAATCTCGATTCGGTGGCGGCGCCGGCCGGCGAGATGACCGTGCTGCTCGGGCCTGGCTGGCCGGGCGTGCTGCTGCACGAGGCGATCGGTCATGGCCTCGAGGGCGATTTCAACCGCAAGGGCACGTCCGCCTTTTCGGGCCGGATCGGCGAGCGCGTGGCGGCGCCGGGCATCACCATCGTCGACGACGGATCGCTGCCGGACCGGCGCGGGTCGCTGTCGATCGACGATGAGGGCACGCCGACGCGCGAAACGATCCTGATCGAGGACGGCATCCTGAAGGGCTATATGCAGGACCGGCTCAACGCCCGGCTGATGGGCGTTCCCGCGACCGGCAACGGCCGCCGCGAAAGCTTCGCCCATGCGCCGATGCCGCGCATGACCAACACCTTCATGAAGGGCGGCCGCGACGATCCCGCCGAGCTGCTGAGCCGCGTCAAGCGGGGCATCTTCGCCAAGAGCTTCGGCGGCGGCCAGGTGGACATCACCAACGGCAAGTTCGTCTTCTCCTGCACCGAAGCCTATCGGATCGAGGACGGCAGGCTGGGCGCGCCGATCAAGGGGGCGACGATCATCGGCGACGGCCCGACCGTGCTGACCAAGGTGACCGGGATCGGTAACGATTTCGCCCTGGACGAGGGCATCGGCGTGTGCGGCAAGGGCGGGCAGAGCGTGCCTGCCGGCGTCGGCCAACCGACGTTGCTGGTCGAGGGGATGACGGTCGGCGGCACCGCGGCCTGAGGCGGAGCGCCGCCCTCTCGCTGTCGGGGCCAAGCCCGTCCTTCTCCGGTCAGACCCTGATCCAGGCAGGTTGAAGCAGTTCGGATTGGCCACTCACCCCGTCCATGTGCTCCCGCGAAGGCACGAGAGGAGGGCTGCCCTGAACCAGGGCTTAGGCTGAGCCCTCCCCTTCTCCCCTTCGACAAGCTCAGGCGAACGGGGGAGGATCAGGCGAGCAGTCGCGCCACCTCGGCAAAGTCGCCGGCGATCGCATCCACGCCCAGGGCGCGAAGGCGGTCGTCATGGCCGATGCCGCAATGCGTTCCCGCGCATAGGCCGATGACATAGGCGCTCGATGCCACCGCGCCTGTCGCCCCGACCGGAGAGTCCTCCAGGATGGCGGTTTTCCGGATATCGACGCCGAGCGCACGGGCGCCGTGCAGGTACAGGTCCGGCGCCGGCTTACCGCGCCCGACATGCTCCTTGCCGGAATAGACATGGCTGCCGAACGCGTCGCGCAAGCCGATATGGCGCAGGTGGCGATCGATCCACTCGGTCGAGCTGGACGACACGATCGCCTTGGGCAGTTCGGGCGGCAGCGCGCGGACAAAGGCGACGGCGCCATCGACCGGATCCACTCCCGCCGCCAGCACGCGCGCATTCTCCTCGGTCCGAGCGTCGTGAAACGCCTGAGGCAGCGTGCCGCCGATATGACTTTCGACCCGGGCGATGAAGTCGGTGCCCGACAGCCCCATGAAATGGGCCATGGAGTGCTCGGCGGTGGTGGGATAGCCGGCCGCGGTCAGCCAGTCGGCCAGGTGCCGGTTGCCGCTATATTCGCTCTCGATCAGCACGCCGTCGAAATCGAACAGCAGCGCGTCGAAGCGTACCGGAAGCACGCCGCCGCTCATGCGCGCGATCCGAACAGGGCACTGCCGACCCGCACACGCGTCGACCCCAGCATCGCCGCCGTCTCGAAATCGTCCGACATGCCCATGCTGAGTTCCTCCAGCCCGTGATCGCGCGCCAGCTTGGCGAGCAGGGCGAAATAGGGGGCCGCTTCCAGATCGGCCGGGGGCACCGCCATCAGGCCGGCCACCGGCAGCAGGTCGCGCGCCTGGGCGAGCAGCTGCGGCAGGTCGGCCACCGCGCAGCCGCCCTTTTGCGGTTCGTCGCCAATATTGACCTGGATGAAGCAGGCCGGCCGACGGCCGGCGGCGTCCATCGCCTTGGCGAGCGCCGCGACCAGTGAGGGCCGGTCGACCGAGTGGATCGCATCGAAGAGCGCCACCGCGTCGGCCGCCTTGTTCGACTGGAGCTGGCCGATCAGGTGCAGCTCGATGCCGGGGGTTTCCTCGCGCAGAGCGGGCCATTTCTCCGCCGCTTCCTGAACGCGGTTCTCGCCGAACACATGCTGGCCGGCGGCGATCAGCGGGCGGATCATGTCGGCCGGATGAGTCTTCGACACCGCGATCAGCGTCGCCGCCCCGGCCGGGCGCCCGGCCAGCGCTGCGGCACGATCCAGGCGGATACGCACGTCGTTCAATCGATTGGCGGGAGAGGTCATGGCGGCGCTATAGGGGCGCGCGTGCGTCCTCGAAACCCTGTTCCGCGCCTGTGGCTGATGACCGACGAGCGGGTCGGCGAGGGCTTGTGGCCGGCGCTGCGCCGCCTGCCGCCTGGCTCGGGCGTGGTGCTGCGCCACCACGCCACCGCCCCGGCCGATCGACGGCGGCTGATCCTGGCGGTGCGTCGGATCGCGACGGCCCGGCGGCTGGTGCTGGTCGTCGCCGGCGGAGCGCCCGCCGCTGGCACCCATGGCGCGGGACCGGACGGGGCGCGGGGGAACGGGTCAAGGACATGGTCGGCGCATGACCGTCGCGAGGCGCTGGCCGGCATCCGGGCGGGAGCCGCCGTGCTGTTCGTGTCGCCGGTGTTCCCGACCCGCTCCCATCCCGGCGCCCCGGCCCTGGGCGCGGCCAGGGCGGCGCGCATCGGCGCGGGCCTGGGCGCGGCCGTGATCGCGCTGGGCGGCATGAACCGGCGGCGCTGGCTAAGGATCCGGCATTGGGGATTTCACGGGCTGGCGGCGATCGACGCGCTCAGCCCCAAGATCGGCTGATCCGCCGGATCAGAAGCGGAAGGCTGTTCCGATATACACGGCCTGGCTGTCGCGCCTGTCCGATTCAAGCCGGGTCAGCCGCTCACGATCGGTGCGATAGCGGATGCCGGCCATCACATCGAGGTTGCGGGTCAGCTTGTACGAACCGCCCAGGTCGACCGAATAGCTGGGCGCTTCCTCGACCAGCTTGGGCACGTCCGCCAGCGGACGGTCGGCCGCGGCGCGGACGCGGCCGCTGAAGCGGCTGCCCGCATAGCTGAGGGCAACGTCCGCGGCCTCACGGCCGCCGGGGCGGGCCGCCATGTCGACGCGGCCCATGTCGCCGGAAACCGCGAACCGCTTCCAGCCGACCGCGACGCCGAGATTATAGGCGATGGGCTTCAGCCCGCCCTGCGGCTCGGCGGCGGCCAGCGCGACCTGACCGCGATCGGCCGGGCGGTTCGTGCGGGCGCGCACGGCGACGGTCACGGAGCGGCTGGTATCCTTCACTTCGGCCGGCGTGAACCGGAAGCTGCCGCCATCCAGGCCGGCCCGCGACATCATCGCGGCAAGGCGGGGATCGGCGGCAACGGGGGTAAAGGTGCCGAGAACGGCGGACGACGCGGCCGGCCGGCCTGCGACCCGCTTGGCCGGTGCCGCATCCAACGCGGCGGGCACGACGAAGGCCATCGCGGCGACAAGCGCCACGCCCCCCATCATCGCTCCGATCCGCCCTGCGGTCACATCCCACCTTTGCACATCCCGGCCACCCGACCGGATTATTTTCTTGATAAGCAGCGGTAACACGAAATGCTCCGCATGAGTCCATATGCAGCGACAATATTACGGGGGTGTTGCCCATTTTCCACAGCGCGGGCCCCCGCTCCACCCTGCTTGCGACGGGACTGGTGCGCCTGTAGAGCGGGCCACTACGTCCATGCCAGGATTTCCCCGATGACCCGCCCGCTGCGTACCGCGTTCCTTCTTGCCGCCGCGACCGTTTCGCTGGCGGCGTGCAGCCGGGGCGGCGCCCGACCCGCAGCCGACATCGCCGCGTCGAAGGTGACCACGATCGGCGTCAACGCCTATCTGTGGCGCGCCAGCCTCGACACCCTGTCCTTCATGCCGCTGGTGCAGACCGATTCCAACGGCGGCGTGATCGTGACCGACTGGTACGTGAACCCGCAGGTGCCGTCCGAGCGGATGAAGGTCACCGTGACGATCCTGGACCAGGACTTGCGCGCCGATGCCGTTCGCGTCGCGGCGCTTCGCCAGCTGCAGCAGAACGGCCAGTGGGTCGCCGCGCCCGTCCGCGCCGCCACCGTGCAGAAGCTGGAGGAAGTGATCCTGACCCGCGCCCGCGACCTGAGGCGCGCGGCGATCGCGGGCTGATCCTGCCATGGCATCCCCGCGCGACAACGCGCCCGCCGGCGCCGACGGCGACACGCCCGCCGGCCCCCGCGCCGACGCGCGCCCCGCACAGCGCGACAACGCGCCCGCTGCGACAACCCGCTTCAATGCGCTGAAGGCCGACGCTGCCTGGCAGGCGGTGTGGGACGAGCGCCGCACCTTCGCCACCCGCGACGACAGCGGCAAGCCGCACAGCTATGT
>CAKTFL010000040.1 GCA_934555855.1 uncultured Sphingomonas sp.
GCCATAGCCACCCCAGGGGCGGCCATAATAGCGCCAGGACGGACCCCAATAACCGCCAAAGCCGCCATAGCCCCACGGGCCGCCCAGGCCCGGCGTCGCATAGGTGCGGGTCTGGCGGTCGGTGTCCCGGTCCACCATGACGAAAAAGTCATAGCCCTGCTGCAGGGTCAGCTCCGCCGCGCGGAAGAACAGATAACGCTCAACCGTGTCGCGCGACGTGGCGGAATTTCCCGAAAAGCTGACAAGGAAGCGGTTCGGCTCGATCTGCCGCTCGCTATAACCCTGGCGATAGAAGCCCTGGCCGGTTGCCGGGCGATAGGTGGTTTCGGTCGCGCAGCCGGCGACCAGGAGCGCACCGGACGCGACAGCGCCGAGAGCGACCTTGCGGGCTAAGGAGAATGTCATCTTTATCCTACTCCATTCGCGGCAAAGGCGGCGAACGACCGCACGTTACCCGGCGGAGGTGGAACGTGCGATGAACAACTTGGCTCCCGCCAAGCACATTTCGTCGCGTTACTCGCCCAGCAAGTGCAGCGCGACTTCGCGTCGATGCGGGCGACGGCGATGCTCGAACAGGTATATACCCTGCCAGGTGCCCAGGACCGGCTTTCCGCCCGCGACCGGGATCGACAGCTGAACGCTGGTCAGCGCGCTGCGTAGATGCGCGGGCATGTCGTCGGGCCCCTCGTCGTCATGCTCATAGTCGCGGGACTCGGGCGCAATGCGGGCAAAATAGCGCTCCAGGTCGCGCCGCGCAGCCGGCGCGGCGTTCTCCTGAATGAGCAGCGATGCGGAAGTATGGCGGCAGAATGACGTCAGCAGGCCGTCGGCGACGCCCTGACCGGCGCACCAGTCGACCACCGCACGAGTGATCTCGTGCAGGCTCTGTCCGGGTGTATTGATGGTGAGGATCGTGTGCGCCTGTCGCATGTCGGCGATTTCGCCTCCGGCGCTGTGTAACGCCACCGAATGGCTCCCTGAGTAGGATTCGAACCTACGGCCGCTCGATTAACAGTCGAGAGCTCTACCGCTGAGCTATCAGGGATCATTCGGTGGAGGCGGCTCTATACCCGCCGAATCGCGCGATGCAAGCCCCCAATTCACGTTGGTTGCGATCCGCTACGCGCGCCGGCTTATGAAACGAACTGTTCCATGGTGATGCGGTCGTCGAGCGCATATTCGGGGTCGAACAACAGCGTCAGCTCTCGCGCCCGGTCCATGCAGATATCCACCTGCGCCACGTCGCGCACTTCGAACTGATCGGCGACCGCCGAGACCGGGCGCTTGTTTGCATCAAGCACGCGAACGCCGACCCTGGCCTTGTCGGGCAGGATCGCGCCCCGCCAGCGCCGGGGGCGAAACGGGCTGATCGGGGTAAGGGCGATCATTCCGGATCCCATCGGCAAAATGGGTCCCTGCGCCGACAGGTTGTAGGCGGTGGAGCCGGCCGGCGTCGCGACCAGCACGCCGTCGCAGGCGAGATCGGGCATGACCACCCGGTCGTTGACGCTGATCTCGACATTGGCCGTTTGCCGTGTCTCGCGCAGTAACGACACCTCGTTGATCGCGGGGCGTTGATGGACCCGGCCATCGATGCCGGTGGCTGTCATGCTGAGCGGCGTGACCACGAACGGCTTGGCGCGGCTCAGCCGCTCGTCGAGCCCGTGACGCCGCCACTCGTTCATCAAAAACCCGACCGTGCCAAGGTTCATTCCGAACACCGGCACGATCTGCCGCCGTTCCAGCATGGCGTGAAGCGTCTGGAGCATGAACCCGTCGCCGCCGAGCGCCACGATGACGTCGGGATCCTCGTCCGGCTTCACCCAATCGAACAGATCGGCCAGTTCCGCGCCCGCGGCCTGGGCAGGGCCGGTGGGCGAGACAACCAGCGAGCGCCGCTCGTACCGGCTCATCCGCCGGTCACGCTCATGTGGCGGCTGACTGCGGGCGCCTCGCCTGCGCCGATGCGGAAGTCGTGCCGGCGCGGCTTGGAAACGAGAGCTGCGTCGATGGCGGCATCCAATGCGGCCAAGCCGCCCTCGCGCAATGCCGTCTTGAGGTCGACCTGATCCTCATGACCAAGGCAGGTGTACAGCTTGCCCTCCGTCGTGAGCCGGACACGATTGCAGCCATCACAGAAATTCGCGGTAAGCGGGGAAATCAGGCCGAGGCGGACGTCGGTCCCCTCGACCCGCCAATAGCGTGCCGGCCCGCCGGTGCGGTGACTGTCGCGGACAAGCGGAAAGCGAGCGGAAAGCGAATCGAAGACGCGGGTCAGCGGCACGAAACGGTCCACCCGATCCTCGTCGATAGCGCCGAGCGGCATGGTTTCGATCAACGACAGGTCCAGGCCCTCATCCACGCACCAGGCCAGCAACGTGGGAAGCTGAGCCTCATTCAGCCCGGCAAGGGCGACGGCGTTGATCTTGACCCTCAGCCCCGCATTACGCGCCGCCCGAATGCCGCCGATAACCTGGTCTACGTCGCCGTGGCGGGTGATAAAGCGGAAGGTCGCCGGATCGATGCTGTCCATGCTGACGTTGACACGGCGAACACCCGCCGCGGCCAGTCGCTCCGCATGATCCGCCAGCCGTGTGCCGTTGGTGGTGAGCGTCAGTTCGTCGAGCGCCCCGCCGACATGCGCGCCGAGCCGATCGACCAGCTCTCCCACGTCCCGCCGGACGAGGGGCTCCCCGCCCGACAGGCGGATCTTGTTCACGCCGCGCGCGAGGAAGCGTTCCGCGATGATCGCGATCTCCTCCAGCTGCAAAAGGGCCGAGCGCGGCAGGAAAGTCATCTGCTCGGCCATGCAATAACGACAGCGCAGGTCGCACCGATCCGTGACGGAGATCCGGAGATACCGGATCTGGCGCCCGAACGAATCGACCAGGGAAGGTCGTTCGGGGGGGAGAGGGGCGCTGGCCATGGTCACGAGCTAGGATCAGGACGCTCGGCGAACAAGTGTGTTCCCGCACGGAACGCGACAGGCTAGGCGTTGCGGCATGGGGGACATGATAGACGACGCGGAACTGGAGCCGGAGGCTACCGCCGAACAGGCCGGCCCGGTGACGCTGGTGGACCTGAGCGCCAGTCCCGAACGCGGGCTGGAGCAGATCCGCACCGTCGGTGCATCGGGCGGGATCGTGCTGGCCTTGCTCCCCGATGCGGCGCTTGCCGATCAGGCACTGTCGGCCGGTGCCACGCACCTGCATCTGATTGAGGGGGGACTGCCGCTCGCCGACAGCGTGCGTGCGGCGGAGCAGGCCTCGCGCCTGGGCGTTACCTTTCGCGACCGGCGGGCGGGAAACGACGCGCTGGCGGAATGGCTCCACGCGCAGCAGGCGGCGGAACAGTCGGCAGCCTTGGTGCGGATCCGTTTGCTGCGGCTTGATCTGATCAACACGGCGCACGGGCGCAGTGCCGGCACGGCGCTGGTAACCGCAGCCGAGCGCCGGATCGGTTCGGTGCTGGACGCGCTGGGCCAGGAGGGAGAAGCTCTGCTGATCCGCCTCCCCGGACCGAGCTTCGCTGCCGCGCTGGCCGGCGAGCCCGACCGGACGGTGCTGGCGGCCGCCCGAATCGAGGAGGCGCTGGATCGGCCGTTCCGCATCGGTGGGCGTTCACTGGTCCTTGGCTGCCGCATCGGGCTGGCGGGAGTACGGTCCGGCGACGACAGCACGATGCTGCTTGCACGTGCCGACCGCGCTGCGGGCGAGGAAGTCGCGGAGCACGACGGCGGGGACCGGGCCGCGGATGCGCGAGCCTTGGCGAGGGACCTTCACCGTGCCCTCGCCAATGGAGAAATCGCCCTGCTGTTCCAGCCGCAGGCCGCGCTGTCCAGTGGGGAAGTGACGGGCGTGGAGGCGCTTGCCCGGTGGCAGCATCCCGAGCTGGGAGCGCTAGGGGCCGAGCGCTTGTTTGCGGCCGCCAAGGATGCGGGCATCGCGCTCGCCTTGTCGGACCATATTCAGCGGCTTGTGCTGGCGCGGGTGGCCGAATGGCCGGGGGTGCTGGGGCATCTCCGCGTCTCGCTCAACCTGACGCCGGGCGACCTGGCAAGGCCGGGGTTCGCCGAAACCTTCCTCGACCGGGTCGATGCTGCGGGCGTGCCACGCGGACGTCTGACGCTGGAGATCACGGAGACGGGGCTGATGGCGGACCTGCCGGGCGCGGCGGCGTTGCTCGGGCGGTTGCGCGGCGCGGGATGCCGGGTGGCGATCGACGATTTCGGGACGGGCTATTCAAGCCTCGCTTGGTTGAAGGCGCTGCCCGTCGATTTCCTGAAGCTCGACAAGGGCCTGACGCAGGACATTGCCGGTTCCGACCGCGACCGCGTCGTGGTGCGCGGCGCGATCGACATGGCGCGTTCGCTCGGGCTGGCTGTCGTGGCGGAGGGCATCGAGACGGAGCAGCAGCGAACGCTGCTCGCTGCCGAGGGATGCGCGAGCTATCAGGGCTTCCTGTTGTCCGAACCGCTGAGCGAGGCGGAACTGGTCGCCTTTGTGGAGAACAGCGCGCCGCGCCCGCGGTAGAGGGCAAAGACCGATGCTCTGGGCGTCAGCCCACCGCTTTGGCTAGCCCCTTCGACAAGGACAGCGCGCCGTTCAGCCGCGCCTTCGCATCCGGCCATGCGCGCTGAAGCACCAGCTTCGAATCGGGCCTGAGCTTCGCGACCCCGCCCAGCCGATCGACATAGGCGAGCAGCCCCGACACGTTGGGCGGTGTATCCTTGTGAAAGGCGACGAGCACGCCTTTCTGGCCAACGTCCATCTTCGCGATACAGGCGCGTTTTGCATTCAGCTTGATTTGGATGACGCTGATGAGGTTCTCCGTCGCGTCCGGCAGGGGGCCGAAACGATCGATCAACTCGGCCGCGAACGCCTCTACCTCCTGCGCCTTGTCCAGGTCGTTGAGGCGGCGATACAGGCCCATCCGCAGGTCCAGGTCCGGCACATAGTCTTCCGGGATAAGGATCGGCGCATCCACGGTGATCTGTGGCGAGAAATCCTTCGGTCGTGCACTGGCGAGGCCGCCCGACTTGGCGTCCAGGATCGCCTCTTCCAGCATCGACTGGTAGAGCTCGTAGCCGACCTCCTTGATATGTCCGGACTGTTCGTCGCCGAGCAGGTTGCCGGCACCGCGAATGTCGAGGTCATGGCTGGCGAGTTGAAACCCGGCGCCCAGCGAGTCGAGATCGGACAGTACCTTCAGCCGCTTTTCCGCGGTTTCCGTTATCTGTCGCTCGGGCGGAGTGACAAGGTAGCAATAGGCGCGAGTCTTCGACCGTCCGACCCGGCCGCGCAGCTGGTAGAGCTGGGCCAGCCCGAAACGGTCTGCGCGGTTGACGATCATCGTATTGGCGCTCGGGATGTCGAGGCCGGACTCGACGATCGTGGTGGAGATCAGCACCTCGAACTTCTTGTCGTAGAAAGCGCTCATCCGCTCCTCGACTTCGGTCGGGGCCATCTGGCCATGTGCGACCACATAGCGGATCTCGGGAACCTCGTTGCGGAGATACTCCTCGATTTCCGGCAGGTCGGCGATGCGCGGCGTCACAAGAAAGCTCTGCCCGCCGCGATAATGTTCGCGCAGCAGCGCCTCGCGCAGAACCACCGGGTCCCAAGGCATGACATAGGTGCGCGTCGCGAGCCGGTCCACCGGCGGGGTCTGGATCACCGACAGCTCGCGAATGCCGCTCATGGCCATCTGGAGCGTGCGCGGGATCGGCGTCGCAGTCAGCGTCAGCATGTGCACGTCCGCCTTGAGCGCCTTCAGTCGCTCCTTGTGCGTGACGCCGAAGCGTTGCTCCTCGTCCACGACGACGAGGCCAAGCCGTTTGAATTCGATGTTCTTTGCCAGGATCGCATGGGTCCCGACGACCACGTCGATCTTCCCCTCTGCCAGCGCCTCCCGCGTGGCCTTTGCCTCGCTGGCGGTGACCAGGCGGGACAGGCGGCCGATCTCGATCGGGAACCCTTCGAAGCGGGCTTTGAAGTTGTTGTAATGCTGACGTGCGAGCAGCGTGGTCGGGCAGACGATCGCGACCTGCATTCCCGCCATTGCGGCGACGAATGCTCCGCGCAACGCGATCTCCGTCTTGCCGAAGCCGACGTCGCCAACGACGAGACGATCCATCGGCCTGCCCGCGCCAAGGTCCTCGAGCACGTCGCCGATTGCACGGTCCTGATCCTCGGTTTCCTGATAAGGGAAGCGGTCGACGAAGCTGGGGTAGCCACTGGCATCAGGCTCCGCGATCTCGCCGGGGCGAAGCGCGCGCTCCGCCGCTACCGCGATCAGCTCGCCCGCGATCTCGCGGATGCGCTCCTTCATCCGGCTTTTGCGACGCTGCCACGCTTCGCCGCCGAGCCGATCCAGCGCCGCGCCGTCCTCGCCCGATCCGTAGCGGGACAGGACCTCCAGATTCTCGACCGGCACGTACAGCTTGTCGCCGCCAGCATATTCCAGCGCAACGCAGTCGTGCGGGCTCTTGCCCACCGGAACGCTGGTCAGGCCGTTATAGCGGCCGATGCCATGTTCGGCATGGACGACGAGATCGCCCGGCGTGAGCGAAGCCAGTTCCGCCAGGAATGCATCGGCGGACTTACGCCGCTTCTGCCGCCGGACCAGCCGGTCACCCAACATGTCCTGCTCGGTGAGCACCGCCAATCCCGGTGCGGTGAAGCCGTGGTCGAGCGGCAGGACGACAAGCGCCGCCCCCGCGCTTTTCGACGTGTCGGCATGACCCAGCGCCTCGTGCCAGGTCTCGACAGGCTTCAGCCCGTTCAGGCCGTGATCCTTGAGCAGTCCGGCCAGCCGCTCGCGCGCGCCGGCGGAATAGCTTGCGAGGATGGGCTTCTTGCCGTCACGACGTAGCGCGGCGACATGCTTGGCAACGGCCTCGTAGACGTTCTCGCTCGCCGCACGCTCGGGTGCGAAGTCGCGAGCGCCGTCGACGCCGAAATCGAGCACGGTGGCTGATTCGGGCTCGTGAAAGGGGGAGGTCAGGTGGGCGCTGCGAAACTCCAGGCTGGCTTTCCACTCCGCCTCGTCCAGATACAGCGCCTTGGCCGCCAAGGGACGATAGCTGCCGGGCTGCGCGCCCTCAGCCCGCCGGCGGTTCTCGTAATAGTCGGCGATCGCTTCCAGCCGCCCCTGGGCGGCGCCGGGCACCCCCGCGTCGCGCACCATGACGTCGCCATCGGCTAGATGATCGAATAGCGTCGCCAGCCGCTCCTCAAACAGCGGCAGCCAATGCTCCATTCCCGCGAGCCTGCGCCCATCCGACACGGCCTGATACAGCGGGTCGCCCGTCGCGGTCGCGCCGAACGTCTCGCGATAGCGGGTACGGAAACGTTTGATTGACTCCTCGTCCAACAAGGCTTCGGAGGCAGGAAGGAGAGTGAAGCCATCGATCCTGCCGGTGGTGCGCTGGTCGGCGGGGTCGAAGGTGCGGACCGATTCGATCTCGTCGCCGAAGAAGTCGAGGCGGAGGGCCTGTTCCTCGCCGCTCGGAAACAGGTCGACGATGCCGCCGCGCACCGCATACTCGCCGGCATCGTGCACCGTGTCGGTTCGGACATAGCCGTTCGCCTGAAGCAGCGCGCTGAGACGATTGAGGTCGATCCGCTCGCCGGGCCGCAGGTTGGCGACCAGCTGGCGGATACGAAACGGCGTCAGCACACGCTGCGTCGCCGCGTTGGCGGTGGTCACCAGCAGTTGCGGCCCCTTGGCGCGGGCCTGCAGCCGATGCAGCGCCGCGATCCGCTCCGCCATGACCCGCAAGGTGGGCGAGGCGCGATCATAGGGCAGGCAGTCCCAGGCGGGGAACTGGATTACCTCCAGCTCGGGCGCGAAGAACGGCGCAGTTGCCGCGACGGCGCGCATCGCGGCCTCGTCCGGCGCGACAAACACCGCCCGGCCCGCGGCCGCACGGGCGAGGTCGGCGAGCAGGGAGGGCAGGAAGCCGGTCGGCACACCCGAAAGGATGAGGGGCCGCGTGGCGGAAAAAATCGTCTTCAGGTCGGGCATTGCTGCTTTCGTTATGCCGGACTTGTTCCGGCATCCACGTGCCGCGAGAGCCCAACGCTTTAGGTGCTGTCTGGAAATCGACCCTGGTTCAAGTCCGGGGTAACGATTTGGTTGCGCGCTTCAGTTCGGCAGGGGCACGTAGCTCAGGGTCCGCAGCCGCTCCATCACCGGGCCGTCCCAGCGCTCGGGGCAGGGCTGTGTGCCGATTGCCCATGCCATGATGTCGACATCCTGCTCCTCCAGCAGCGCCTCGAACCAGTCGAGGTCGGCCGGCGTCAGGGCGGCGCCATGAGCGTCGAAAAAGCCGCCGATCATCAGGTCGGCCTCCTTGGTACCGCGATGCCAAGCGCGAAAGCGCAGGCGCTTGAGGCGGGTAGCGTGATCCATTCGGGCTCCAACACGAAAGCTCCCCCACCGTTCGTCCTGAGCTTGTCGAAGGGCTGTTCTTTCTCCTACGGCGGGGCAGAAGGAAGAACAGGGCTTCGACAAGCTCAGCCCGAACGGGAAGAGAGCGCAGGGAAGTCAGATAATCATGCGTCCCGATATCCTCAATCCGCTCTTCGCAGAGACGACCGCGCTCAAGGGTGTGGGGCCTGCGCTTGCCAAGCCGCTGGGGCGGCTGGGGCTGGAGCGCGTCGTGGACGTGGCCTTTCACCTGCCGACCAGCTGGGTCGACCGGCTGGTTCGCGACGAGTTGATGGCGACCGATGCCGGCCGAACCATCGCGATCACCCTGATACCCCGCGACTATCGCCAGGGCGCCGGGCGTGGCCCCCTGCGCGTCCAGGCTACCGACCCAAAAGGGAATTACGTCAGCCTCGTCTATTTCGGCGGCAATGCCGGCTGGGTGAAGAAGCTGTTGCCCCTGAACGAGCCTCGCAGGGTGTCGGGCAAGCTGGAAAGCTATGGCCAGGATCTTCAGATCATTCATCCCGACCTTGCCGATCCCGACGAGAGCTTTCGCGAGCGCGAGCCGATCTATCCCTTGTCGGAAGGGCTCACCTCCCGCAGGCTCGCCGCGTTGACGGAACAGGCGGTGGCGCGGGCGCCGGCTCTGTCGGAATGGATCGAGCCCAGCCTGAAGCGGGGTCGGGGCTGGCCCGACTGGCACGACGCGCTGGCCCGGATCCACGCGGATCCCGCCGACAGGCTTGCGCGCGAGCGGCTGGCCTATGACGAGCTGTTCGCAAACCAGCTCGCCATGGCGCTGGTCCGCCAGGACACGCGGCGCCGCAAGGGACGCGCGCTCGCGGGCGATGGAAGCCTGCGCGATCGGTTGAAGCTCCCCTACACCCTGACCGGCGCCCAGGCGCGTACCGTTCGTGAGATCGAGGGCGATCTGGCCCAGGCGAGCCCGATGTTGCGCCTGCTCCAGGGCGATGTGGGATCGGGCAAGACGCTGGTCGCCGCCATGGCCCTGCTGATCGCGGTGGAGGCCGGCGCACAAGGCGCGATGCTGGCGCCGACCGAGATTCTCGCGCGTCAGCATTATGAAACGCTCCGCAAGACCCTCGCGGCTTTGCCGGTGAACATCGCCGTGCTGACCGGTCGGGACAAGGGCCGGGTGCGAGAGGCGACGTTGATGGGGCTCGCCTCGGGTGAGATCGACATCCTGATCGGCACTCATGCGATCTTTCAGGAGGCGGTCGCCTACAAGGATCTTGCCCTGGTTGTGGTCGACGAGCAGCACCGTTTCGGGGTGGCCGAGCGCATGACGCTGTCCGCCAAGGGGCGGGTCACGCCGCATCTGCTGGCGATGACCGCCACGCCCATCCCGCGTACGCTGACCCTGGCGCAATATGGTGAGATGGACGTGTCGCGTCTGGATGAGATGCCGCCGGGGCGCGAGCCGATCGAGACCTACGTCCTGTCGGAGGATCGGTTGGACGAAGTGGTTGACGCGCTCGGCCGGCACCTTGGCGATGGTGGGCAAGCCTATTGGGTGTGCCCGCTGGTGGAGGAAAGCGAGAAGTCGGACCTCGCCGCCGCGGAAGCGCGGGCGGAGACGCTGCGGGCGCGGTTCGGCGAACGAGTCGGACTGGTCCATGGCCGTATGAAACCCGCGGAGAAGGATGCCGTGATGGAGGCTTTCGCGGGCGGCCGGCTGGGCGTGCTCGTAGCGACTACGGTGATCGAGGTCGGCGTGGACGTGCCCAACGCTCGGCTGATCGTGATCGAACA
>CAKTFL010000041.1 GCA_934555855.1 uncultured Sphingomonas sp.
GCGCATTGATTTCTTGACGACTTTTCATCGTACCTGGTGAGTCCGAGCAAAGAAAAAGGTCCCGACTAGGGACCGTAAATAATCAAACTAAGAACGCATTGTCCGCTTATGCGTACAATTCTGTTTCTACTGTGCTGTTGGGCGCAGCCGGCCTGTGATCTCATCGCACCCGGAGCCGTCCTCGCAGGGTCGCTAGGCGCGGATCGGTTCGACGGGGTCAACATGAATGACGGAGGCTCCGCCGCTTTAGCGGTGGAAACCGTAGGGCCTTCAGGCCCGGTATTCTTGTTGAGGCAGCTTCAAATCAAATAAAAGCATTGTCCGCGCAGCGGGCAATTCTCTCTTGCTGCCGACCCCGGCGGGCCGATCTGCAACGACGGGACACTGGGAGACGGCGCAGGGGGCGATGAGATCATTGGCCCAAAAAGCACTCATCATGCGCCTTGCGCATGATTCCACAGGCGTAGCCTGCCTGCGGTGCCTTCAATGCCGTGGGTGACGTGGAAGGAGAGGGCAGGGCGATCGGCGCGCTCATACACCCGCGTAATGGCATCAGGAGCGCCGTGGGGACGTTTCAGGCCCTCAGACAAGGGATCGTCACCCGAAGGGCGGAGACCCGCTCTTGCGGGGCTCCGGGAGGCTCTTGCCGACTAGAGCCCGGCCCCGCCGACCAGGCGGGGTGGCCCCATCAATCCTTATCGTCGAACATCCCGCTGATCTCGGCATACTGCTCGGAGGTAAGCTGGATGCGCGGCGCCGGAACTTCCACCAGACGGAGCGGTCGGCGGAAGTCCAGCAGCGGCAGGAACTCGACGGGCCATGTGTCTCGCAGTTGCGCCTCAACCGCGGCCAGCTCTACGTCCGTGCTGACCAACCTGCCCGACCTGGCGAACTGCCCGCGCGTCATCCCGTTCGTGCCGCAGCGGCAGTCCATGCCGAACGGCGGGTGCCAGCGCGTCCAGAAGTCATGATCGGGGGGCAACAGCACCTCGGCGAGCGGCTTATGAGCAGGGTCTGTCCGATCATCCCAGACGACCGTTCCGTACTTGAACGGCATAACGTCGGTTCGGCTCTCCCGCTCGTGGCGGGATGCTGCGCGCGCCAGCTTCAGCGTGACGTTGTAGAAGCGGTCCGCGATCTCGCGCTCGGTCCGAGGATCGATGCCGGTGTTGGTGCGAGCGATCAGGCGGACGAAATCCTTCTCCGTGCCCTTCCGCAGCAACGTGGTGAGCATCGCACCGTGGAGCTCGGCGGAGAGCAACTCAGCAAAAGGCCTCTCCCATGCCAGCGCCGCCTCGATCTGGGGCGTCCAGGCAGCGACGAGGAGCGCTTCGCGATCGGCAACCCAATCGACCAGATCATCAGAAGCAAGGATCATCCGCGCCTATCTGCCGTGCCAATCCGCGAAAGGCGAGCGGCCAGTTGGCTACCATCGTCCGAGCTTCATGCAGTGACCTTGGTGTTCGCAGGCATAGGTATGGGTCAGCCCGCTCTCTCAGCTAAGTCGCGGCGTGCATTCGAGATCAGCGATCGCGATTAGTTGGTAGTCGCTCTTAGCGGCGGAGCGAGGACAATGGTCATCTGTTCGGGTGCGAAGGAGACTACAACCCGGTTCGGTGTCAGGACATAGAGACGGTCAGGGCCTTCAGCGAGGAGGAAGCCAGTCGCCGAAGCACCGCCCTTGTTGGTGTAGGTGAAGCAGCAGCCGGCGGCGACCATCTTCAGGACGGACTCGCGCTCCAACCGCGCTGCCGTGATGCCAGCGGGTAAGGCGCCGACCAACACGAGAAGTCCGAGGCATGCGGCGAGGATGTAGTTTGGCAGCCTTTGCGTTGGCGCTGAGTTGATCCATGCCTTGAGTTCACGAAATCCGCGCCAGTCACGTCTCACGCCGAGAAGGATGATGCCGACCACCGCAGCCGCGACTGGGAAGGGCCAGAGAAGCCGAGCGAGGATCCACCAGAAGTTCTGGAAGATGACGACGAGGACAACGGTGTAGCCAAGACCGATCACCTCAGCCGTGCCCATCTCTGTGGCGCCGAATGTGATCCCAAAGCCGCGGCGGTACGCGTCCACGTACGTATAACCCGCGAGATAGAGGAAGGCTGTGCCGACGACTGCAACAGCAGGGATCGCCGACAGCGTATTCGCCAGAAGGCGGCTTAACCGGCTTGGCGTTACAGCTGGCATTGGGGCGCCCTGTTCATCAGCGGGCGCGGCAACTGGGTGGCGTTCAAACGGAGCTGATATCGACATTCTGCCTGCTTTCCGCGCCAGAGCCGAAGATCAGCCAGTAGGAGCCCTGTAGTGCCCACAGGGCACCGTCAGCGATCCAGCTGATTGTCATCTCGCGGCCGAACGTCGGATCGCCGACACCAACGAGCAGGCTGGTGACGACAAGCAGGAAAGCCGTCATCAGGGCATGCAGGTAGATCCCGGCGCGCACTTGCCCGTTGATCGACAGGGGCTGGACAGGGGTCGCATCGTTCCAGCGGAAGAACCCATCGTCGGTGCCGAACCAGGCGAGGTACATCGCCACGGCGCCTATGAGCAGGCCGGCGACGTTGACGAGTGGCTGATCGCGCCACGTGCCGAGCACGGGCGCGTCGCCGACATAGCCTACCGAGAGGAGAATATGTCCGCCGCAGACGATGGCAGCGACAGCGCCGAGTGCGAGGCCGATCTTCTGGCGTCGGTGCATGGTGTCGTCTCCCAAGCTGCGAAGGTTGATAACGGAAGGCCGGGCACGAGGGAACGCGCCGTTCGGCCGTTTTGCCAACGTCAGTCCCCCATCGTGCCTTCGCTCTCGAACTCGCGCACGAGGCGGTTGAGCCACCTGAACATGAGTGCGAAGCCGATGGGTGCGAGCAGGATGGCGAGGATTGGGCCGAAGACCGGGTCAATCCAGTCGAAGGTGATCCAGGGCATTGCCTCTGCGACCTTCATCAGCGGATCGGGTTGGACGGCTGCAGCCACCGGGTGCGCAGGGGAAGCGATCGGTAGCCAATCGCTCTGCAGCACCATGACGCTCGATGCCGCTGTAGCGAGACCGAGGACTCCGGCCCATCGTGCGGCATGGCGGCGGCGCTTGGGCCAGGTCGGGACGGTTCGCCAGTCAAAGGTCCAGTAGGCCGTCAGCGGAAGCACGGTGAGAGAGAATACGGCAAGAACGACCAGGATCTGATGGATCGTGCTGATCTCGCTCCACGTTGGGAAATCCGTCATCGAACATTCTCCCTGCATTGAGCGCCTCGACGCGCCCATCTTATTGAATGGCGACCTGCTGTCGCAAGCAAGTCGATGGATCGCGCCGAACGCGGCAAATCGAGAGCCGAGAGGCAACTTAGTGCTTGCGCGCATCGTTCACGTTATGTTCAACAGAGGCGTCTTTTCGAAGGAGGACACCATGAAGATGAAGGACGTGATGGAGCGGTACGATTATGACTTGCCGCTGCTGGATGCGCTAAACGACGGTGAGCTTTCGCCCGATCGCCGGGTGCTTGCGGGCGCGACGATGGGGGTGTGCCTGGGCACGGCCTATTTCGCGGTCAGCGAGATCGAGCAGGCGTTCGCGCAGCTTGCGGACGACCAGGAGAAGGGCCGGCAGCACGGCGAAGGTTATCTGGCGATGGAGGCGATCCTGGAGGAGCAGCGTCCGTTCCAGATGCTGCTGTGGCACCTGCTGTACGAGTGCTCGCTCGACCAAGCGGTGTCGGACCTGCGCTGGCTGAAGATGGTGGTCTATCAGCGCGCCCAGATGGCGAACGCGGTCCGCGATGCGGGTGTCGACGATCGCTACTGGACGTCGGCGGAGGGCCGTGAAGGCAAGTCGGCGGCAGAGCTGATGGCGAAGGTCACGGAACGCCGCTGAGGCGAACGTCGCGCTGGTCAGGCGACCAGGGCGAGAGCGGTTTCCGGGTGTTGCGGCGAGTGCCGGGAGACGCGGAAGGGCTGGATGGGATTGTCGGTTCGGACCACGAATTGGTCGATGCCGGTGGTTGCGCGAAGCTGGACGGCGACGGCGTAGGCGTTCTCGAATGATGCGAGACGGGTGCGACGGGCCGAGAATGGAATGATCGTCATTTGAGTGTCCCTTCGGGGTGGTGTCCTTCGGGTGAAGTCCTTCGGGTGAAGCGCCGTTCAGGCTGATGTCGTGGCGAGAAGCGCCGTTCATGGAAAAGGAAGCGTTCTCGGTGTATCGAGAGGTCGGACCGGAATCAGCGCGCGAACGTTGGGATGGTCTGGTCTCTGTTTCGACTGAGGCTCTTTCGATCGACGGGGTCGGAACCGCTGCTACGGTTCCGACCCCGTTTTCGTGACAGCGGATCAAGGGTCGGTTATAAGCCGTTCGTTAAGTCCTTGGTTTTACATAAGATATATTATCGGACTGGTGGCTGGCATCCGGTTGAGACCTGCCGGGTGGGCTTAGCCGATCAGCGCTCTAGCCGCACCCGCAGTCTTCGAGCCCGCTCCTGGAAGGCATGCTCGCCGCCCTCAAGGATGTCGCATACCAACTTGCGGATGCCGGCGTCCTCAAGCCCGCCGCTGTGATAGGTGATCGGCGGCAAGCCGTCGGCTGGGTGCGGTCCCACCGAGGCGACGATGATCTGGTCGGCGTCGGTGTTGATGACGAGGTTGGCGTTGTGGGTCACCATAATGACCTGGCGCTTCGCCTTTGCCTTCAGGAAGAGGCCGACGAGTTCCTCATAGATCGACTTCGGGTCGAGATTCTCTTCCGGCTGATCGATAATTAGCGGCCGCTCGTCGGCGTCGTCCAGCGCCAGGTACAGCAGCAGGAGCACGATACCCCGCGTGCCGGGTGAGAGCTTGCGGATGTCGACGCCGTCATACTCGACGCTGTAATGGACGGTCACATGGTCGGTCGCGTACAGCCACCGGGCGAACCGCTTGAGCCAAGCGCGGAACTGCGGGGCGTCGGTGCGTTGCACGGGAGCGTGCTGCAGCAGGTCACGTTGGTACGCTTCTCGAAAGCGCTTCATCTCCGCAGCGACTTCTTGGGCGCTGCCGCTTTCCCACACCGGCTTCAGCGCAAGCTCGGCGGCCGCCTGCAGCTTACCCTCTCCCCGGAACGGGCCCTGCTTGCGGAGATCCAGCAGATCCTCGCCCTGGTCGGCCCAAGCCTCGACGTCCGCCTGGCGCGCTACGCGGAAGCTCAGCTTGCCGAGCGTACCGCCGGCGGCGTCCATCCGAACTCGTATCGGCTCGTACAGCTCGTTGAGCACGTCCTCCTCCGCGACAACGGCTGCGAAGATGCGGACGTAACTGCCTTCGCGCTGTTCGGGTAGTCCGGCCAGCCGCTCGGTAGCGGCTTCACAATCTGCGAGTTTCTCCTCCAGACCAACGAGCAGCTCGGTCTCCGTGGTGATCTTGCCCGACAGGGAATTGAACCGCTCGCGGGTTTCTTTGTCCACGCTGACGATGGCGCCGAGCCGTTTGATCTCGGCTTCCAGTAGGCTGAGCGGCTGAGTGTTCAGAGTGGTGTCGTCCGCAATTAGCGGAGTGGCGGAATCGCTGGCTGACGGTTCGGTTCCTCGCCAACGATCGCGAGCGGTACGGGTACGCGAGAGATAGTTTCCCAGGACGCCGTCCACGTCGCCGTCGAAGCGGGTCATGAACGGATTCCAGTCGTCGCCCTTAATGCCGGACTCGCGATGCCGCTCCTGCGTGTCCCGGAAGTGCTCAGGTGCCTCGTGCGTGCGGAAGTCCTCTACCTCGTCTTGCACCAGCATGAGCTTCTGCTCGCGGTTGTTGAGTGCCCGGACGGTGCTCCTCACGAAGTTAGCCGCCTCGGTAAGCTCCTCGAGGCGCTTGACCCTCTGCTCACTCCCCTTGCTAACCAGCTTCGCGCGATCGTTGGTGATCTGCTGGATTCTGGTCTTCTTATCGTCGACCTGCTTGCGCAGCGATGGCACCTGACCCTGCTTCTCCAGCTCGAAGTTGATCCTGTCGGAGAGTGCCTCAAGGTTTTGCTCCTCGCGCTGACGGGCTTGCCGATGCCGTTCAGCCCTCAGGTCACGAAGGTCGACGAAATCGACCGCGCCCTCGCGCTCAGTCGGCGAATGTGCATCGAACACCACACGTTCGACCTCCGCTAAGAGCCCGTCGGTCATTCCCTCGGAGGAACAGAGGCCATCGACGAACTGCTGGGTGAGATAGCGCGCCCGTGGATAGCTATCCCAACCGCGGACGGCGCCTTGATCGAGCCGTTTAGAGGTCTCGACATCGTTCGCCCAGACCAGCCGGATCATGCCGTCATCGAGATACTCGCTCGCGCGGACCAGAAAGGCCTGATTGGGCGGCTCCTCGTCATGCGCGTCGCATGCAGCCGCGATCATGTCCGCCAGCGCCGTCTTGCCCGAGCCCCGGGCTCCGATGATCGCCACCAGTCCGGGATTGAGCGCGATCCTCGGTGTGGTGATCCACGGTGCGTCATCGATCGACAACGACGAGATTACCTCCGACGGCGCAGCAGCGGGCGGCGGCTCCGTCCCCACATAGGCGCGACCGGCCGGATCGATGCAGGCTTGGCGAAGGGCGTCGAAGGCGACCGCGCCCTTGATCCAGCTGAACCGGTCGTGGTCGGGACTACCGGCGCGCTCCACGCAATGAGCGTCGCTTCCGTGCATGCATGGCTTCAGGCTGCCATAGGTGTTGACGATGTGCTGCTCGCTGGTCTTACGCCCGAGCCAATATTCTCGCTGCGCGGCGCTCGATGCGAAAATGACGTGGGCAAAGGCCTCGATCTGCGTGCGTAGCGCTTGGTCAGCCCCCTCTTGCAGACTGGAGGTGCCGTCGCCCTTTGCGCCAGCGACCGCGACAAGGATGTTGGCCTTCGCCCACGCACTGTCGCGATACTCGTCCCGCAGCTGATCGAAGTTGACCTTGAACTGCTCCGAGCCGTGTCGGAGCGCGGCGCGATCATCGATGAGGTTAGGATTGAGGTCACGCCCGAGCCGGATCAGGTCTGTACGGGTGGCACAGTAAGGGCCGGTGGTAGTCCGGAACGTCAATCGCTGAAGGAATCGACCGAGTTGATTAAGGTGATCGGCGTCCTCAGGGCAGACAAGAAGGTGCGCGTTGATCCAGGCCTTGGCGGTCCCGACGCTGAACCGCAGCTCGATGTTAGGAAAGATCAGATCGCAACCGGGTAGCCGCCCTCCCTCGCGCCGTTTGACGAGCAGCTGTTGGTAGGTTTCAAGGCCATAGTAGTCGGTGACGCCGAGGGCTCGGATGGGTGGGTCGGCAGCTTCGAGCGTGTCGAAGTAACCGTCCCAGTCGCCCTTGAACTGATCATTGAAGATCGTTCCCGGCGCGTGAACATGCGGATCCCACCGCTGCCAGAGCGAACCCGGACCGATCGGCGTCATATTCTCTCCCACCATAGGGAAAGACTAGACGCAGGTCAGCGGTGACGGAAGCGGCGATCGGTCGCATAGCAATCAGCGACGATCGATTGGCTTGACCTTTCGCGCGACGATCTCGCGGGCGAGCTTGGCGAAGAACCCGGGCGGCACGATCCCGTAGACGTAGCTACCGTTCGGGCGCTCACGCACGTCATGGCCCATCCAATCGAAGCTATTTGCTTCGCTGACGACAATCGCGCTCTCCGTCGCGCGGGGCAAGCCCATGGCCTTGCCCACGTCGGCTGGGATCGGGATCGAGTTGGCTGGGTCGATCTCGCCCTTGGTGGTCACCGGCACGACAATATAGCCACGAGCATCCGCCGCGACGATCACGACCGGCCGCTCCTTGACCCCCTCGTCACGGCCCGCCGCATGCTCGCTGGTGAACAGGTAGACGTAGTTGAGCACCGCGCCGGCGCCCGGCGAGGTGCTACCTGTCTTGCCAGTCGTAGCGCCCTGCGGCGATTTCCGCGTCGCTGGGGATGCTGGCTTCAATACGCGCCGCGTCGTCATCGCTCATGCTCTCGGTCGTGAATACCCGTCGGTTGGCGTGTAGCGCCGCAAGCGCGGCGGCAGCACGATCGAGGTAATCGATGCTGACCACCGCCGCATAGCGCCGTCGGTTCTTGGTCAGGACGACCGGGCCGCGCTGGCTCTGATCGACAACCGTGCCAGGGTGATTATGGAAGTCGGTCAGAGCGACCGACGCAAAAGCCTCAGGCTGAGTAGCCATTGATACGCTCCAGGTTCACGGGCAGCCAAAGGTAGCCATTCTGGCCAGATTAGCCAAGTGGGCTTCCATCGTCTTCGCTGGACCGGGCCAGGTAGTGGACCACGGCGACGAAGCCCGCGCATAATCCGCCGAACAGCAGCAAGGCAGGGACATAGCGGAGGTGATCCCGCGTCGTGGCGAGTTCCTGCTCGTAGCCTGGCGCGGCGCGAGCAAAGGCTACCGCAAGCGCCATGATGACGCCGAGCGCGAGGAGGCCGAGACCAGCCATCAGCCGCACGCGCCGTAAGCCCGCCTCCGTCTCCCGCAGGCGCGAGTTAAAGCCCCAATATGCGAGCATGCCTGCCATCCCGACGCACCCGCCCAGGATGATCGGTAGGGGTACGCCGAGCAGGAGAACGTCTGCAACGAAAGCCGCTATTGTGGACGTGGATAGCATCATGATGCTCCTCGTGTTTGGGGCTTGGTAGGCGCGACACCCATTCCTTCCTACCCCCTCCCCTTATCGGGCGACAGGCTCCAGGTCGCGCAGTTCGACCATGATGATCTTGTCGGTGCGTTCGCCACCCACGGGATCGAGGAAGATGTAGCAGTGGTCGCTGAATGAGCGGCACAACCGCCACACGACGCCGGCGCGGCCCAAATAGCGCTGGTGGCCGAAGGCGGGATCGACCGTACCCGGTGCATCCGCGAGGTGGACGCGCTGCCCGACATGAAGCCAGTTGGCCGCGGCGCGGACGATCGCGGCTTTCTGTGCGGCGGTCAGGATGGCGGGACGATCGCTGCGCGGCGGGCCGAAGGTCGCCGATGGGTCGCCGCGGATACGCTCCAGCTTGGCCGCGACCGTCTCGATGGGCGGTCGCTCGACTTCCGGCGCCGGGGGGTTGTGGCGGTAGTGGGTGACGGTCTGGCGACCGAACAGGTCCTGCTGGTAGCCGACGACGCGTTTGCGGCGCTGCTCGTCCTGATACGCCTGCCGCCAGCGGGTTTCGTCGGTCAGGGGCTGCCGCTGCTCCGGCCCGGACCGGACGATCGCCATCAGTTCGTCGAACTCCTCGCGCGAGACGTTTGCCAAGCGTGGATTGTAGATCTGGCGCATGCTTGGTGTCCTAGGGGCTGGAAGGTCGTCAGAGCATCGATCGCTCGGGATCGGGAGACGCAGCGGCGCTGTTATAGCCGCGCTGCCAAGCGGCGTGCAGGCGACTGCCACGACGGTAGGCGCTGTGATGGCTGCTCATGACGAAGCATCGCCAGCCAGCTTTCTCAGCCTCCCACAGCGGGTCGATCGGGCCGGATGCAAGCAGCCGCATCAGATCGAGGGATCGTGATGCGGATTGACGGCGGTCTCCGCATTGCGGCTTCATGCGTGACATGACGATCTCCTATCGAGGCAGGCGATGAGCGGAGCGGCGGCGGGAACGAAGCGTCGGCGCGTCGCCGGCTCGCGCATAGTGCGAGCGTCACCGTCATTGTGGCTCGTCGCTGGGTTGCTGGTGCTGCATCAGCTGGTACTGACGCTCATCCATTTCGTGCTTGGGCCGATGGCGGGGCTGGACCCGCGTTCAGCGGTGCTGACCGCCACCACGATCATCGGCGCAGCCATGATCCTCGGGCTGGTGGTGCTGCGCGACATACGCCGGCCGGGCCGGGCCGGCGCGGTGTTGCTTGTCGCGCCCGTATGGAATCGATCGACGGTGCTCACGATGCTGGCCGGCATCCTCATCGCGCAGATCCCGCTCTTCATCCTCGCGGCGCAGGGCGCGACCGTGTGGCAGGCGGGACAGTCGAGCAACCTTGCCGTCGGGCGGGCGCTGCTGGCGTCGCTGACGGGTCCAGGTGGAACGCTACTGATCCTCGCTACGGTTCTGGTGGCGCCGGTGATCGAGGAGACGCTGTACCGCGGCTATCTCGCCGGCACGGTGATGGTGCGGTCGTCGGCGACGCTGGCTGTGATCGTTTCCGCGCTGCTGTTCGTGACGC
>CAKTFL010000042.1 GCA_934555855.1 uncultured Sphingomonas sp.
GGCGTAGGTGCCGGCCTTGTAGTCGTACTCCACCGGCAGCCGCAGCGCGGCGTCCCGCGCCGCTTCGAACGTCTCGGCGACGACGATCGCGACGATCTGGCCGGCAAAATGGATCTTCGCCTCCCGCAGCGGCGCAACGGTGGTGGCCATGTGCCCGCCATGCTTGAACCAGCGGCCCGCCTTGACCTTTCGCCCGACATTCTCGTGCGTGAACACCTCGATCACGCCCGCCACCGCCCGCGCCTCCAGCGTGTCGATCGCCTCGACCTCGCCCAGCGCCGGGCCCGACGTCACGAGATAGGCATAGGCGGTATCAGCCACACGCCGGTCGGCGCCATAGGTCGCGGCGCCCGTGACCTTCTCCACCGCGTCCACCCGCGGCAGCGCCGCCCCGATCACCCCGCGCGGCTCGACCCGATCCATCCGCTCCGCCTCCTCGCGACCATCACAACGACCGAAGCGACATTTGGAACCCGATCAGCCACTCCACGAATTGCGCCCGGATTATCCGCCGGCAACCTGCATGCCCCCGCCACCGAACCCGTGCCACCGAACCCTACCACCGGGGCGGTCTGCAAGTCACATTGCTCCACATCATCCTCGGGCGACCGGGCCGGACAAACGATCGGCTTGTCGCCAAAGTGGCGCCGGACCACGCAAGCGCGACGCTCATTCCAGTCCTCTTCCGGATCGATCTCTTCAAGTTAGGCATAGGCACCGTCAAATCTGCCGTCGCGGATCACCTACTCGATCTCTGCCCAGCGGTCTTCGGCAACCTGCCGGTTCGCAGCAGCATCGAAAAGCGCGGCCTCGTTCTTCGTTCGTTATGTCGATCATGCCGCCTCGCCATCCCCCGCGGCGAGAACATCTGAGCAACATTCTCCAACAAGTCAAGCGTGGAGCGCAGCAACTGCCTCGAGCGGGCGCCCGGGTTTGTTCTCTGCGAGGCTCATTCTCGCGAGGATGGTGCCCATAGAGGAAAAGGCCGGGCACTCAGACCGTTGGAGAACTCGGTAGAGCGGCCGTGACGCGGTGCTCCATCGCCACGGACAGGCGTAATTCGCCTTTTGCGACGTGTACCTACGCGATATCGATGATCGGGTAGGTCTTGAACTTGCGCTTGGCCGCCTACCGAGAACAAGGAGGCGCCGGACTGGCAGAGTGGCACGCCGTCGTCAGCTGAACTTCGCCGTCAAAGGCCGAACTGCATCGTGTGGAGGGCGGTTCGCGTTGGGCTAACAGGATCGACTGGAGCCGTCGGCTGACCGAGGCAGTGGCGGCGTTCCGCCACGGTCGCGTCGCCAGACCGTAACGACCGGGGGATCGTCAGGCCGCGAAGGTGGGGGTGTTACAGCCGCCCCATTCGCCCGCCATCGGCCACCACGTCTTCGCCGTTGATGAAGCGCGCCCGGTCGGAGGCGAGGAACGCCGCCAACGCGCCGATGTCTTGCGGCTGGCCCAGATCGGCGGGATCGACCACCTCGATGCCAGCCTTGATGATCGGGCTGTCGCGCAGCATTTGCGTGTCGATGGCGCCGGGCAGGATCGCGTTAACGCGAATGCCCCGTTCGCGCCCTTCGATCGCCGCGGACCGGGTCAGGCTGACCAGCGCCGCTTTGGCCGCGGCATAAGGCGCGACGAGCGGCGCGGTGCGCCGGGCATGGACCGAGGCAACGTTCACGATCGCCCCGCCGCGTGGCATCCGGCGGAACGCTTCGCCGATCAGCATCGCCGCCCCCAGCAGGTTCTGGTCGAGCAGGCGCCGCCAGTCGGCGCCCTCGAGTTCGGCAATCGGCTTGTAGATCATCGCGCCCGCGACGTTTATCAGCACGTCGAAGCGGCCGAACGCGTCGATCGCGTGGCGCGCTGCCTGCGCGGCTACCCCGTCCGCAGCTACGTCGGCCTGCAGGCTGATCGCCTGTGCCGCGCCCGCCGCTCGGATCCGGGCTGCGCCCACGCCGTCGCTGTCCGCGCGCACGTCGACGAGGAGAATGCCCGTTCCCGGCTGATCGGCAGCGAGCGCGGTCGCCGCCGCCATGCCGATGCCGCCAAGGCCGCCGGTGACGACGATGCCGCGGCTCACCATTCGCGCAACTCCCCGTCGGGGCCGCGCCAGGCGGGCGAGCGCCAGCGGTGCGGCGCGCGCGCCATCTCGCGCACCGCCGCCTCGTCGATCTCGACACCCAGGCCCGGCCCTTCGGGGATCGCGACGCTGCCCTCGGTGATGCGGAACAGGTCCGGGTTGTGCATCAGCGAGGCGAGGTCCTGCGCGGGACCATTATAGTGGATACCGATCGACATTTCCTGGATCACGAAGTTCGGCGTCGCCGCGGCGACGTGCAGGCAGGCGGCGAGCGCGAGCGGCCCGATCGGCGAGTGCGGCGCGAAGCCGACATCGTAGAGCTCGGCCAATGCGGCGATCCGCCGCGTTTCCGAAATGCCGCCGGCGTGCGCGATGTCGGGCTGCACCAGATCGACCGCGCCGCTTTCCAGGAGCGGGCGGAAGTCCCACCGGCTGTACTGCCGCTCGCCCATTGCGATCGGCACGCTGGTCTGCTGCGCGAGCTGGTGGAGCGCGGTCACCTGTTCGCCGAGCAGCGGCTCCTCCGCGAACAACGGGCGCAGCGGGGCGATGGCGGCGAGCGCAGCGCGCGCCATCGGCTTGTGCATCCGTCCGTGGAAGTCGACGCCCACCTCGATCCCGCAGTCGCGGACCTGGCCGATCCGCTCGACCAGCACGTCAATCTGGCGATGGCTCTCCAGCCAGGCCATGTCCTCGACCGCGTTCATCTTGACCGCGGTGAAGCCCTGTTCGCGGCGGGCCGCGGCGCCGGCTGCGAGGTCCTGAGCGCGGTCACCGCCGATCCAGGCATAGACGCCGATCCGGTCGCGCACGCGCCCGCCGAGCAGCTGGTAGAGGGGGACGCCGAGCTTGCGGGCCTTGATGTCCCACAGTGCCTGGTCGATCCCCGCGATCGCCGAGAGGAGCACCGGCCCGCCGCGATAGAAGCCCAGGCGGTGGAGCATCTGCCAGGCATCCTCGATCCGTTCGGGATCATGGCCGATCAGCCGGTCGCGCGCCGCATCGACGGCACCCGTCACCGCCTCGACATGACCTTCCAGCGTCGCCTCGCCCCAGCCGACCGCGCCCGCACGCGTCTCGATGCGCACGAACAGCCAGCGCGGCTGGACCGCGAAGCTCTCGATCCGCGCAATCGCGTCCGACCCGGCGCGGCCAGGCGCTGTGTCGATGGTCGATGGATCCACGATCGTCTCCTTCATGGGATGCTGCCCCGGCATGAACGCACTTGGCGAGCCGGCGGAAGCCGCCGCGCCTGTCAGGCGCGTCGCTTCGATGAACGGGTGGCCGCCACGCGCTGCTCGTAGGTCATCATATCTCCTGGATCCCCGTCATAAGTATGATGTAAGATGGTGGCTTGGCAAGAGGAATGGCATCGAACGAGGAAGTCTGGATGTCATACCCACTTGACCGCCGATATAAAGTAAGACTTTATTGACGTGTGGGTGTGCCGCGACCGGCCGCCGCATGACGGGGCTTTTGGATGCGGGACGAACCTACTGCGGGCAATGTGACGCGACGACTTATGATCCAGTCGCTGGCCGCAATGCCGTTCCTGGGTGTAGCCGGCGGTGCGGTGCAGGCGGCTGCGGCAGAGGCGGGCGACCAAGACCTGGCGGCGATCTGGCGCCGGGCGATAGACCCCGACGATCGTGGCGAGGCGGCGTGCTGGTTCGTGCGCGATTTGGGCGACACCTTGCCACTGCCCGGCAGCCTGGAGGCGGCACGGATCGGCAATCCGGTTTCGCCCGACACGCCGTGGACCGGCGACGTCAAGGATACGCGCTGGGCCATCGCACCAGAGGACGCGGCCTATCGCGTGCTGGGGCAGGTCAAGATCCCCTTCTTCCTGCAGCCCGACAGCTGGTATCGCGGAGCCGCCTGGTACCAGCGCGAAATCGAGATCCCGGCGGCCTGGCGTGGCAAGCGCGTGGCGCTGTTCCTCGAGCGGCCGCACTGGGAGACGCGGGTTTGGATCAACGAGCGTCCCTGCGGCCGTTGCGATGCGCTGCACGTCCCGCATCAGTACGAGCTGACCGGCATCACCCCCGGACGGCACCGGCTGACGATCCGCGTCGACAACCGGATGATCGTGGAGATCGGGCACAACGGTCACGGCGTTACCGATCACACCCAGGGCAATTGGAACGGCATCGCCGGCCGGATCGAGCTGCGCGCGAGCGAGCCGGCCTGGATCGAGCAGGTCGACCTCCACCCTCGATTCGCCGACCGCACGCTGACCGTGCGCGGGACGACGCGGCGGCTGGCGGGGGCTGCCGCGCCGCGCACCGCCGAGATACGCTTCGGCGGGCGCGTCCGGCGCTCACCGGTGACGTGGCGCGCGGAGGAGGGACAGTTCGAGGCGAGTTTGCAACTCTCGCCAGACGATCCGGCCGCGAAACCATGGGACGAGTTCAGCCCGACGCTGCACGACGTGGCCGTACAACTGACGAATGGCGAAGAGTGGCGGGGACGGTTCGGTTGGCGCGTGCTCGCAGGCGGGCGTAACGGCTTCACGCTCAACGAGCGTCCGATCATGTTCCGCGGGGCGCTCGACTGCGGCATCTATCCGCTGACCGGCCATCCGCCGACCGACATCGACAGCTGGCGCCGGGTGATGCGCCGGGCCCAGGACTATGGCCTCAACCATCTGCGTTTTCACAGCTATACGCCGCCCGAAGCGGCGTTCGACGCGGCGGACGAGGCCGGCATCTATCTTCAGGTCGAAACGGTCTGGGCCAACCAGTCGGTGATGATCGGCAGCGGCCTGCCGGTCGACGCGTGGGTCCGCGCCGAGACCGACCGCGTCCTCGCCGCCCACGGCAACCACCCCTCCTTCGTGCTGATGACCCACGGCAACGAGCCAGGCGGCGGCGATACAGCCGCGGGCGAGGCGACGCGCGACGCCTATCTGGCGGACTATGTGCGCCACTATCGTGCGGCCGATCCACGCCGTCTGTGGACCTCGGGCGCGGGCTGGCCCGAGCTGCCGGAGAACGACTATCACGTGACCCCCGATCCCCGCGTTCAGGCCTGGGGCGAGGAGCTGAAGTCGCGGATCAACGCTAAGCCCCCGGAAACGCGCACCGACTATGCCGGCTTTGTCGAACAGCGCAGCGTGCCCGTCATCAGCCACGAGATCGGCCAATGGTGCGTCTATCCCGACCTGAACGAGCGGAGGAAATACACCGGCTACCTCAAGGCCAAAAACTTTGACATCTTCGAGGATCGGCTGCGGGCAACCGGACTGCGCGACCTGGCGCCCCAATTCCACTACGCTTCCGGCCGGCTCCAGCTGCTCTGCTACAAGGAGGATATCGAGAGCGCGCTGCGCACGCACCGGATGGGTGGTTTCCAGCTGCTCGGCCTTCAGGATTTTCCGGGGCAGGGCACGGCGCTCGTCGGCGTCCTCGATCCCTTCTGGGACGATAAGGGATATGTGTCCGCCGGCGAGTATCGGCGCTTTTGCGACGCGGTGGTGCCGCTCGCGCGGATGGAGCGGCGCGTGTTTCGTTCCGGAGAACAGTTCCAGGCGACGATCGACGTCGCCAACTTCTCGGCGACGGCAATCGGCGCGGCAGAGATCGGCTGGCGGATAGACGGGGCGGACGGCGTGCGGCTGGCCGGCGGCGCGCTTCCCACGCAGACGCTCCCGGTCGGCAACGCGCCGATCGCCCTGCCAATCGCGGCAACGATGCGTGCCGAACGGGCGCAGGCGGCGCGGCTGACCGTCACAATCCGTCGGAGCGGTGAGGTCGTCGCGCAGAACGACTGGGACCTGTGGCTCTATCCCGACGCCCCGCCGGCCGCACCCCGCCGCGCGGCGCGAGCCGATCGGATCGATGCGGCGGTGCTCGCCCGGCTGGCGCGCGGCGAGGACGTGCTGATCGGCCTGCCGCCGGCACGCGTCGCCAATTATGCCGACCGACCGGTGAAGACCGGCTTTTCGAGCATCTTCTGGAACACCTCCTGGACCGGGCGGCAGGCACCAACGACGCTCGGCATTCTCTGCGACCCGGCGCACGCCGCCCTCGCCGACTTTCCGACGGAGGTACACAGCAACTGGCAGTGGTGGTATCTGATGCACCGCGCCGGTGCGCTTCGGCTCGACCTGCTGCCGCCCGACGTGACGCCGATCGTGCGAGTGATCGACGACTGGTTCACCGCCCGCCCGCTCGGGCTGGTAATCGAAGTGGCGGTCGGCAGAGGCCGCGCGATCATCTGCGGTTTCGACCTCGACGCGGGGGAAGACCCGGTGGGACGCCAGCTCGTCGCCTCGCTGGAGCGCTATATGGCGGGCCCAGCGTTCCGCCCCGCTGTGCGAGTGACACCTGCCCAGCTTCGCGCCTTGTCCGCCTGAGTGGCCGCGGCCAACATCTCGTCGGGAATCGCCCCGATGGGAACCCGCGCGCCCAGGCTTAGCCAAATGCCCGCCCCGCGAAGATTAACACCGATGATGCGAGCAGGAGAGGTGCAGATGCGCGACAGACGAGATCCCGGCGCGGGATCGACCCGGCGGGGTGCCAGACCGTGGCGATGATCCTCGACACGCGCGCCGGGCCGGGCGCAGCGGGGGAAGCGGTGCGGGCGTCGGCGGCGGTGTGGCTTGCGGCGGCGGTAGCGGCGCTTGGCGGGCTGCTGTTCGGCTACGACTGGGTCGTGATCGGCGGCGCCAAACCCTTCTACGAGGCCGCGTTCGGACTGACTCTGCCGAGCGAGCAGGCGTGGGCGGTCAGCTGCGCGCTAATCGGCTGCTTGATGGGCGCGATGGCGTCGGGCGGGCTGAGCGACCGCTTCGGCCGGCGTCCCGCGCTGCTCGTCGCGGCGCTGCTCTTCGCGGTCTCGTCGATCGGTACCGCGCTCGCGGGATCGTTCGGGGCCTTTGTCGCGTGGCGGATCCTGGGGGGGGTCGCGATCGGCATGGCCTCGGGCCTAGCGCCGCTCTACATCGCCGAGATCGCACCGCCCGCCTCGCGCGGGCGGCTGGTCGTGCTCAACCAGATCGGCATTGTCGTCGGCCTGCTGGCGGCGCAAATCGTCAACTGGCTTATCGCGATGCCGGTGCCTGCGGGGACCGACGCGGCCGCGATCGCGGCCTCGTGGAACGGCACGGCGGGCTGGCGCTGGATGTTCGCCGCGGCGGCGGTGCCGGCCATCGTCTTCCTGCTGGGTTGCCTGTTCATTCCGGAAAGCCCGCGCTGGCTGGCGCAGCGCGGCCGCCATGACCGCGCGGGCGCAGTACTCGCGCTGCTCGGCGGCGAGACCTATGCCGCGCGCGCCCTTGCCGAGATACGCGCCGCGCTGGCGGATGCGCCGGGCCGCTCGCTCAGCGCGGTCGTCGCCGAGCCGCGACTGCGCCGGGTGCTGGGGATTGCGATCATGCTGGCGGTGCTCCAGCAATGGTGCGGCATCAACGTGATCTTCAATTACGCGCAGGAGATCTTCGCCTCGGCCGGCTATGCCGTGTCAGACACGCTGTTCAACATCGTCATCACCGGCGTGGTCAACATGGTGTTCACGCTGGTCGCGCTTGGCACAATCGAGCGGCTGGGCCGCCGGCGGCTCATGCTGATCGGCTGCGGCGGACTGGCGGGCATCTACCTGCTGCTGGGCGGCTGCTACGTCGCCGGGATGCAGGGATGGCCGCTGCTGCTGCTGGTTGTGGCGGCGATCGCGATCTACGCGCTGACGCTCGCGCCGGTCACCTGGGTCGCGCTGTCGGAGATCCTGCCCGGCGAGGCGCGGGGCGCGAGCATGGCGGTGGCGACCACCTCGCTGTGGAGCGCTTGCTTCCTTCTTACCTACAGCTTCCCGCTCATCAACGCCGCAGCGGGGACGGGCGCAACCTTCTGGCTCTACGCGCTGGTGTGCGTCGCCGGCTTCGGCTTCGTCTGGACGCACCTCCCGGAGACGCGAGGGCGGACGCTGGAGGAGATCGACCCCGCACGTCGCCGGCCTCGCCGCGCTGTGGGCCGAGGAGAGCGGCGCGCGCGGCCGCGACCTGTGGTGGGCGCTGACCCGCGCGGCGCGTCAGACGCTCGGTCGCCATGTCGAGCGCAAGGGCGAGAGGGCGACGTTGACGTGACCGCGGTGCAGCTGGCCGACGGGCGGCGGCGATGCGCCTGCGCGAGGTATATCTACGCCTCCCTATCGGGACTGGATCCGCCATCGGCGCCACGGCCGCTTGACGGGTACCCAATATATATATGACATATGGAGGCGCGAAAATAGGACGATAGACGGATGAGGACACTGTTGCGACATCTGTGGCTGGCGACGGGAGCGGTGGGCGCGATGCTGCCGGGCGCCGCGCGTGCCGAGGCGAGCTACGACGCTGCCAATCGGATGTTCCGTCTTGATGGCGGAGACGTCACCTATGCCTTCAAGGTCAATGCGACGGGCATCCTCCAGTCGGTCTATTGGGGCCGGCGGCTGCCCGACCGGGCGCCGCTCGCCGCGCCGGAACTGTCGGGCCTGTCGGGATTCGATATCGCGGCGAATGTGGTGCCGCAGGAATATGCCGGGCAGGGCGGCGGCCTCTACGCCGAGCCCGCGCTGAAAGTGACCTATGCCGACGGCAACCGTGACCTCGTTCTCTACTATCGCGGCCACGAGGTCGGGCGCGACGAGATCCGCGTAACTCTAAGCGATCTCGACCGGCCGCTATTCGTCACGCTGACTTATCGCGTCGACCGCGCCACCGGGGTGATCGCGCGCTCCGCCACCGTTGAGAATCGCGGCAACGCGGACGTGCGGATCGACCAGGCGGCGGCGGCGGGGCTGACGCTGCCCGTCGCCTACGATTATCGCCTCCACTATTCGACCGGGCGTTGGGCGGCGGAATGGACGCTCCAGGATCGTGCGCTTGCCGCGGGATCGACGGTGCTCGAGAGCCGGCGCGGCTCGACCGGCAGCCAGAACAACCCGTGGTTCACCATCACCCGCGGCGACACCACCGAGGAGAACGGCCCGGCCTGGATCGGTGCGTTGGCCTGGAGCGGGTCGTGGCGAATGACCTTCGACCAGGACGTGACCGGGCGCATCCGCGTGACGGGTGGGTACAATCCGTTTGACTTCGCCTATCGCCTGCGCCCCGGCGCGCGGCTCGACACGCCCGTCTTCTACACCGGCTTCTCGAACGAGGGGCGCGGCGGTGCCTCGCGCCTGTTTCATCGATTCCAGCGCGAGCAGGTGCTGCCCCGCCGGCCGGGCCAAGCGCTCCCGCCGCTGCGAAAGGTGCTCTACAACAGCTGGGAGGCTACCGAGTTCAGCGTCGACGAGGCCGGCCAGTTAGCGCTTGCGGAACGCGCCGCGCAGCTCGGCGTCGAGCGCTTCGTCATGGACGACGGCTGGTTCGGCGCGCGCAACAGCGACCATGCGGGCCTTGGCGACTGGACGGTTAACCCGACCAAGTTCCCTAATGGCCTGAAACCCCTGATCGACCGGGTCAAGGGGCTGGGCATGGATTTTGGCCTGTGGGTCGAGCCCGAGATGATCAATCCCGACAGCGACCTTTTTCGCGCGCATCCCGACTGGGCGATGCAGTTCAAGGAGCGGCCGCGGACCGAGGGACGCAACCAACTCGTCCTCAACCTCGCGCGCACGGACGTGCGCGATCACGTGCTGAAGGTGCTCGACGACCTCGTCACCGAGAACGACATCGCCTTCCTGAAGTGGGATTATAACCGCAACTGGTCCGAGCCCGGCTGGCCCGACGCCGACGTTGCCGACCAGCAGACGATCTATGTCGCCTATGTCCGCAATCTCTATTGGATCATCGACGAGCTGCGCAAACGTCATCCCGGGCTGGAGATCGAGAGCTGCTCGGGCGGCGGCGGACGCGTGGACCTCGGCATCATGTCGCGCACCGACCAGGTGTGGCCGTCGGACAATACCGATCCGTTCGACCGTATGCTGATCCAGGACGGCTTCACCCAGGCCTATGCGCCGGCCGCCATGATGGCCTGGGTCACCGACAGCCCGAACTGGGTCAACCAGCGCCAGAC
>CAKTFL010000043.1 GCA_934555855.1 uncultured Sphingomonas sp.
CGGTAGAGCCGGTCGCGGCGGATCACCGACACGTTGCCACCCGCCACGTCACGGCCGCCGACCTCGATGATGACCGGCGCGCCCTTCTTGACCCAGCCCCAGCGCTTGGTCGCCGCCTTGGCCGATTTCAGGTCGAGCAGCGCCCGGACCCGCTCGCCGAGTGCGGCCTGCGTAGCCAGAGCGTCGCGCAAGTCCTTGCAATAGGCGATGATAGTCTCGTCGTCAGGCGTGTCCCGCAGCATCGGCACGATCACCACCTGCCATGGCGCGATCACCGGCGGCACACGCAGCCCGTCATCATCGCCGTGCACCATGATGACGCCGCCAATCATCCGCGTCGACACGCCCCAGCTGGTCGTGTTCGCCAGTTCCAGCTGCCCCTCGGCATTCTGGAATCGGATATTCTGCGCCTGAGCGAAGTTGGTGCCGAGGAAATGGCTGGTGCCTGCCTGGAGCGCCTTGCCGTCCTGCATCATCGCCTCGATCGACCAGGTCTCGACCGCGCCGGGGAAGCGCTCATTCTCCGGTTTTTCGCCCGCGATCACCGGCAGCGCCAGGCAGCGTTCCGCAAAGGAACGGTACAGTTCCAGGATGTTGAGCGTCTCTTCTTTCGCTTCGTCTGCGGAGGCATGGGCAGTATGCCCCTCCTGCCACAGGAACTCGCTGGTGCGCAGGAACATGCGGGTCCGCATCTCCCAGCGCACGACATTTGCCCATTGGTTGATCAGCACAGGCAGGTCCCGCCATGACTGGACCCACCGGGCAAAGGCGGCGCCGATCACCGTTTCGGAGGTCGGGCGCACAACCAGCGGTTCTTCCAGCTTTGCCTCAGGATCGGGAACGAGCCCGCCCTTGCCGTCCGCGATCAGGCGGTGGTGGGTGACGACCGCCATCTCCTTGGCGAAACCCTCCACATGCTCCGCTTCCTTTTCGAAATAGGAAAGCGGGATAAACAACGGAAAGTAGCAGTTTTCGTGGCCGGTCGCTTTGATGCGGTCATCGAGCAGGCGCTGGATACGTTCCCATATGCCATAGCCCCATGGCCGGATGACCATGCAGCCGCGGACGCCGGACTCCTCGGCAAGGTCGCCCTCGCTGATGACGGACTGGTACCAGGCGGCGAAATCGGCCTCTCGGGTGACGGGCAGCGCATGTTTGATCATGACCGGGCGGATAGCGGGTCGCGCGCGCCTCGTCACCCCGTTCGCCTTGCGGCGAGGCTCAGAGGGTCACTCGGCCGCTGCCGCGACCGGGCGATCCTTCCACACCAGCACGGGCTTGCGCGCCGCCTGGGTCTCATCAAGGCGCGCACGCGGCGCGAAATGGGGGGCCGACTTGAGGCTGGCATCCCCTGCCCGCGCCCGCTCGGCGACCGATCGAAGCGCACCGATAAACTGGTCGAGCGTCGCCTTCGACTCGGTCTCGGTCGGCTCCACCAGCATCGCGCCGTGGACGACCAGCGGGAAGTAGACCGTCATCGGGTGAAAGCCCTCGTCGATCAGCCCCTTGGCCACGTCCAGTGTCGAGAAGCCCTCGGGAAAGCCTTCGTCCGAGAACAGCGCCTCGTGCATACACGGCCCCGTGCCCGCGAACGGCGCGTCGAGCACATTCCCCAGCGAGCGCAGGATGTAATTGGCGTTGAGCACCGCGTCCTCGGCGACCTGCTTCAGCCCGTCCGCGCCATGGCTGAGGATATAGGTCAGCGCACGGGTGAACATGCCCATCTGGCCGTGGAAGGCGACCATGCGGCCGAAGCTGTCGGGATGGTCCTCGCCGGCGGTTTCTTCCTCGATCAGCGTGATGCGACCGTCCTGCTCCCTCGCGGTGAAAGGCAGCGGGCCGAAAGGGGCCAGCGCTTCCGACAGCACGGTCGGGCCTGAGCCTGGGCCGCCGCCGCCATGCGGGGTCGAGAATGTCTTGTGCAGGTTGATGTGCATCGCATCGACGCCGAGATCGCCGGGGCGGACGCGGCCCACGATCGCGTTGAAGTTCGCGCCATCGCAATAGACATAGCCGCCGATCGCATGAACCGCGTCCGAAATGCGCTTCATGTCCCGCTCGAACAGGCCGCAGGTGTTGGGGTTGGTGATCATCACCGCCGCCACGTCGGGCGCCAGCCGCGCTTCCAGCGCCGCGGTGTCCACCCGGCCGTCCGGGGTGGCGGGGATGTTCTCGACCGTGAAGCCCGCAAAGGCGGCGGTGGCGGGGTTGGTGCCGTGCGCGGATTCGGGAACCAGGATGATCTTGCGATCACCCTCGCCCCGTTTTTCCAGTGCCGCCTTGATGCACAGGATGCCGCACAGTTCGCCATGCGCGCCTGCCTTGGGGCTCATCGCAACGGCCTCCATGCCGGTGAGCGTCAGCAGGCAAGTCGCGAGTTCCTCGATCACGCCGAGCGCGCCCTGCACCGTATCGACCGGCTGAAGCGGGTGGACGTCAGCAAAGCCCGGCAGCCGCGCCATGCGCTCGTTCAGGCGCGGGTTGTGCTTCATGGTGCACGAGCCGAGCGGGAACAGGCCGAGGTCGATGGCGTAGTTCTGGCGGGACAAGCGCGTGTAGTGACGAACCGTCTCCGGCTCCGACAGGCCGGGTAGGCCGATCGGCGCGGCGCGAGTGAGGCCGGCGAGGCGCGAGGAGGTCTCGCCGCGTGGCATGGCCGGAAGATCGACGCCAGTGGTGGTCGTGCTGCCGATCTCGAAGATCAACGGCTCTTCCAACATCAGCGCGCGGTTGCCGGTGAAGGTGGCGGGGGCTCCGCCGGTATTGGCGGTCATTTCCGGGCGCCAGCCGCTCTGGTTATGGGCCATCGACTCAAATCCCGTTCGGGCTGAGCTTGTCGAAGCCTTGCCCGGCCTTTGCGGCGGTGGAGAAGAACAGCGCTTCGACAGGCTCAGCGCGAACGGAGGTGGGGCAGATCACGCCAGGATCTCCTCAAGAGCGGTAGCCAGCGCCTCGACGTCCTCGGGCGTGGTGGTTTCCGTCACCGCGACGACGAGGCCGTTCGCGAGCGCATCCTCGCCCGGATAGAGGCGGCCAAGCGACACGCCCGCCAGGATGCCGCGATCGGCGAGCGTGCGGACCACAGGCCGAGCCTCGACGGGAAGTTTCAACGTGAACTCGTTGAAAAAGCCCGTATTGACCAGCTCGACGCCAGGCAATTGGGCCAGCCGGTCGGCGGCGTCGCAGGCGGCCTGGTGGTTGACCTCGGCCAGGGCGCGCAATCCTGCCTCACCCAGCAGGGTCATGTGGATCGAGAAGGCCAGCGCGCAAAGCCCTGAGTTGGTACAAATATTGCTCGTCGCCTTTTCGCGGCGGATATGCTGCTCGCGGGTCGAAAGCGTCAGCACGAAGCCGCGGCGGCCATCCGCATCTACCGTCTCGCCGCACAGCCGGCCCGGCATCTGCCGGACATACTTATCCTTGCAACCGAACAGCCCAACATAAGGGCCGCCGAACTGGAGACCGACGCCGAGCGACTGACCCTCACCGACGACGATATCGGCATCCATCTCGCCCGGAGACTTCAGCGCGCCCAGCGCCACCGGCTCAGTCACGACCGCGATCAGCAGCGCCTTAGCCGCATGGCAGGCATCGGCAAGTGGGCCCAGGTCGGCGATGCGGCCGAGAATGTCGGGATATTGGACGACAACGCAGCTGGTGTCCGCGTCGATGCGTGCGATCAGGTCGTCCAGATCGGTGTCGGCGCTAAGTGTCGGCACGGCGGTATCGAGCACGTCGCCGGTGAACTTCGCCATGGTCTGCGCGACCGAGACATAGTGCGGGTGGAGCCCGCTCGACAGGATCGCCTTGCCCCGCCGGGTGATGCGGCGCGCCATGCCGATCGCCTCCCAGCAGGCGGTGGAGCCGTCGTACATGGACGCGTTGGCGACGTCGGTCCCGAGCAGGCGCGCGACCTGGGTCTGGAACTCGAACAGCATTTGAAGCGTGCCCTGCGCGATCTCGGGCTGATAAGGCGTATAGGCGGTCAGATACTCACCGCGCTGGATCAGGTGATCGACGCTGGCGGGAACGTGATGCCGGTACGCGCCGCATCCGAGGAAGAAGGGCACTTCGCCGGCGACGGTGTTCTTGCGGGCGAGCGCGGTCATGTGGCGCTCGACCGCGAGTTCGCTGGCATGGTCGGGCAGGTCGGCGATCGGGCCAGACAGCCGCGCCTCCTCCGGCACGTCCACGAACAGGTCGTCGATGGAAGACGCGCCGATGGCGGCGAGCATCGCCTCGCGGTCGGGCTGGGTCAGGGGCAGGTAGCGCAACACGGTTCTCCGGCCAGCGGCCAATTCGGTCCTTTCGTCACCCCGGCTTCACGCCGGGGTCCATTTAGCGGCTGGCGGCGGCTGCCGAGATCGGCGCGGCCCTCGCGGCATAGTGGATGCCGGGACGAGCCCGGCATGACGGGTTATCAGAGCTTGGCGACGAAGCTTTCATAGGCGGCTTCGTTCATCAGCTCGTCCAGCTCGGATGGGTTGGACAGGGTGATGCGGAAGAACCAGCCCTCCGCCTCGGCATCGCTGTTCACCAGGTCGGGCTGGTCGACGAGCGCGATGTTGCCCTCGATGACGGTGCCGGAGACCGGGCTGTAGACGTCGGACGCAGCCTTGACGCTTTCGACCACGGCGGCCTCGTCGCCCCTGGACAATTCCTTGCCGTCCTCAGGCACGTCGACGAACACGATGTCGCCGAGCTGGCCCTGTGCGTAGTCGGAAATGCCGACCGTGCCGACATCGCCGTCGACGTCGATCCACTCATGATCTTCGGTGAAGTAGCGGGCCATGTCACTTTGCTCCCAGAACTGATGGCTGCCGGATGTAACGGTGGGGGACGAAGGGCATCGCGGTGACGATGCCGAAATGGATCCTGCCGCGCTGCGACAGGCGGACGCGGGTGCCGGGCGCGGCGAGCGCAGCGGGGACATAGGCCATGGCGATGGGCTGGCCGACGCTCGGCGCAAAGCCGCCCGAGGTCACCTTGCCGACCTCGGCGTCGCTGTCGTCCAGCACCGCTGCGCCCTCGCGGACGGGCTGGCGACCCTCGACCAGCAGCCCGACGCGCTTGAATGCGGGGCCGCTCTCGCGCTCGGCAAGGATGCGGCCGGCGCCGACGAAGTCCGCCGCCTCGCGCCGCCGCTTCGACAGGGCAAAGCCGAGATCGGCCATGACGGGGGTGGTGTCGGGATCGAGGTCGTGGCCGTAGAGCGGCAGACCCGCCTCCAGGCGCAGCGAGTCGCGCGCGCCGAGGCCGATCGGCTTTACCTCCGGCTGGGCGAGCAGCGCGTCGGCGAACGCCTCCGCGGCTTCGGCCGGCAACGAAATTTCGAACCCGTCCTCGCCCGTATAGCCGGAGCGGCTGATCCAGAGAGCATGGCCCTGCCACTCGAATGCGCCCGCAGTCATGAACACCAGCGCCTCCACGCCGGGGACCAATCGCGACAGCGCGGTCACCGCCTCAGGCCCCTGGAGCGCGAGCAGCGCCTGCTCGTCCTGAAGGTTGATCGTCACATCGTCGGGCAGGTGGTCGAGCAGATAGGCGATGTCGTCGTACTTGGTCGCCCCGTTGACGACCATGTACAGCTCGTCGCCCCTCCGCGTCACCATCAGGTCGTCGAGGATGCCGCCGCCCTCGCCCAGCAGCAGGGAATAACGCATCCGGTTCTGGCCAAGGCCGGTCACGTCGCCGGGCAGTATGGCCTCCAGGGACGTGTCGGCGCCCTCACCCGTGAAGACCAGCTGGCCCATATGGCTGACGTCGAACAGGCCGGCATGGTCCCGGCACCACAGATGCTCGGCCATGATGCCTTCATACTGGACCGCCATGTGGTAGCCGGCGAAAGGCACCATGCGGCCGCCCCGGGCGCGATGCCAGGCGTCGAGCGGCAGGTGCTGGATTTCGGGCAGGTCGGGGTCCGCCGCGTCGGGATCGAGCGCGAGCCCCTCGGGCGGATGGATGGTGTCGCTCATGCTCGCGGTCTCCGTGTCAAAAGGGCGGACATGCGCGGCCCAACGCCGCGAGCCTGTCCGGTTTCCCCCTCTGTCACGGAACCTGAGAGCTTTCCCCGATGCCCTCAGGCCGGGTTACCCCTTCGGTGGCCGATTGCTCCAAGCAGCGGCGCTTTCCAGAGTGTCGCAAAGGCCCGCGCGGTCCTTTTGCCTGAGAGATTCCGGGGTGGTTGCTCCTTCGGCGGCCTGCTCATTGACAGGCTCTCTCCCGCGCGTGCCCATGGCGGTTGCCCACCATCGACGTTCGTCCACCTGACGGTCCGGCCGGACCGAGTCAATCGGGATAGTGCGTGCTGGCTACTTCAGTTCTCGAACCGCATGTCCTTCGAGACGGCCCTTCGACAAGCTCAGGACATCCTCAGGACGAACCGAGTCTCAACGCGTCGCGTCGTAGCGCAGCTGTGCGTCGGTCAGCTGGAAGCCGACCAGCGCCTCGAATGTGGCACGTGCCACCGCCTGGCGCACTTCGGGCGCGGACAGCGGGTCAATCGCCGCGTCCTCATCGCCCGCCTTGCGACGCCGGGTGAGCCGATCGCGCACTTCCTGCGGCAGGGTCGCGGCGGCGCGGGTGACCTGCGTCGATGCACGCCCCGATGCCTGGGCGCGCGCCTGACCAGCGTCGAAGTGCACCGAAAGCTGTCCCACCCGCTTCGCCACGACAGCGCTGCCGCCGCGAACTACGGTTATGAAATAGGGCAGCGCCACATCACGGGCCGCATCGGTGCGGGTCCGGCGCGCCAGCACGTCGAAGGTGACGGTCGTCGCGACCTGGTCGCCGGCATCGTTGCAGGTCGACCGCACATTGGTCATCGTCGCCGTCACGTCCAGCGACGCCTCGCTGGTGTCGCTGGCGGGATCGAACAAGGTCACGTCGCCCGTTCCGGCCGGCACGGCGACGGCGGGACAGGCGGAACGGACGGCGGTGATGCCGCCGGTCGCATCGATCTCCCCGCCCCGACTGGCGCACCCGCCAAGAACGAACACGGCAGCGGCGGCAGCGGCGGACACTGAAGCTTTCACGGGGAACGCGAACCTTTTACGAAGGACATGGCCGCTAGCGCGACGGCGCGCAGCATAGGAACCGGCTTTCGCCCGTGCAAGCAATCGCGTAAGCCGGCCCGGCCATGACCGATAGCCCCAAGCCCGCGCTCGAACTGATGATCGCCGCCCCGCGCGGCTTTTGCGCGGGCGTGGACCGCGCCATCCGCATCGTCGAGCTGGCGATCGAAAAGCACGGCGCGCCCGTCTATGTCCGCCACGAGATCGTGCACAACAAGTTCGTGGTCGACTCGCTCCGGGCAAAGGGCGCGGTTTTCGTGGAGGAGCTGACCCAGGTGCCCGACGGCGCGCCGGTGGTGTTCTCCGCGCATGGCGTGCCCAAGTCGGTGCCGGCCGCGGCGCAGGATCGGGGCCTGGACTATCTCGACGCGACCTGCCCGCTGGTGTCCAAGGTACATCGCCAGGCGGAACGGCTGGTGGCGAGCGGTCACCATATCCTGTTCATCGGTCACGCCGGCCATCCGGAGGTAATCGGGACACTCGGCCAGGTGCCGGATGGATCGATGACCCTGATCGAGACGGTCGCGGATGCCGAGGCGCTGGAGCCCGCCGGTCCTACCTCCCTGGCCTTTCTGACCCAGACCACGCTGTCGGTGGACGACACGGCCGCGGTCGTCGCCGCGCTCCAGCGCCGCTTCCCGCAGATCCAGGCACCGCGTGGCGAGGATATCTGCTACGCGACCTCCAATCGCCAAGCAGCGGTCAAGGCGATCGCCGCCTCTTGCGACGCGATGCTGGTGATCGGCGCGCCCAATTCGTCCAACTCCGTGCGCCTGGTCGAGGTCGCCGAGCGCGAAGGCGTGGCGGCGCAGCTGATCCAGCGCGCCACCGACCTGGACTGGTCGCTGCTGGAGGGTGTCGGCACCTTGGGGATCACCGCCGGCGCATCCGCCCCCGAGCTGTTGGTGCGCGAGCTGGTGGACCTGCTCGCCACCCGATTCGAAATCACGGAGCGCGAGGTCGAGACCACCCGCGAGTCGATCGCGTTCAAGCTGCCCCGTGCCCTCGACGCCGCTGCCTGAGTGGCCGTCTATACGCATGTGTCGGCGGAAGCGCTGGCGGCGTTCCTTTCCCGTTATGACGCAGGCCAGCTGGTGTCCGCCAAGGGCATTGCAGAGGGGGTGGAGAACTCCAACTACATAGTCGACACGACGGCCGGCCGCTACATTTTGACCCTGTACGAGAAGCGGGTGTCGGCCGCAGACCTGCCATTCTTCATGGCGCTGCTGGAGCATCTCGCGGCCAAGGGGCTGCCGGTGCCGCCCGCGATCAAGGATCGGAACGGCGTCGAGATCCAGCAGCTTGAGGGGCGGCCCGCCTGCCTGATCCGCTTCCTGCCGGGGGTGTCCGTTTCCCATCCGACGCCCGCTCAGGCGCACGCGGCGGCGGCGGCGCTGGGCGCGATGCACGGCGCGCTGGCCGACTTCACGGGCACGCGGCCGAACAGCCTGGGCATGGAAAGCTGGCGCGGATTGCTGGAACGCTGCGGGCGCGAGCTCGACACGATCGGGGCGGGGCTGTTCGACCGGGTCAAGGGATCGCTCGACAGGGTGGAGGCGGCATGGCCGACCGGCCTGCCGGTCAGCGCCATTCATGCCGACCTGTTTCCCGACAACGTGCTGATGCTGGGCGATCGGGTCAGCGGGCTGATCGATTTCTATTTCGCCTGCACCGACATCCGTGCCTATGACCTGGCCGTGATGCACGGTTCATGGACGTTCGATGCCGAGGGGCGAAATGCTGATGCGGCACTGGGCCGAGCGCTGGTCGACGGATATGCGGGGGCGCAGCCGCTGTCGACCGGCGAGCGGGCGGCGCTGACGGTGCTGGCGCGCGGAGCCTGTATCCGCTTCCTGCTGACCCGCGCCTGGGACTGGCTGAACACGCCCGTCGATGCGCTGGTGACGCGCAAGGACCCGCTCGCTTATCTGCGCCGGCTCGACTGGTATGAAGCGCATCCGGAGGCGTTCGCATGAGCGAGATGTCGCTGGTGGAGATCGCCACGGACGGCGCGTGCAAGGGTAATCCGGGACCGGGCGGCTGGGGCGCGCTGCTGCGCTTCGGCACGCACGAAAAGGAAATGTCCGGCGGCGAGGCGCATACCACCAACAACCGGATGGAGCTGACCGCGGTGATCGAGGCGCTCGGCGTCCTCAGTCGCCCGTGCCGGATCAAGCTTTCGACGGACAGCAAATATGTGATGGACGGCCTGACCCGTTGGATTCACGGTTGGCTCAAGAACGGGTGGCGGACGGCCGACAAGAAGCCGGTCAAGAATGCGGAACTGTGGCAGGCGCTGTTCGCGGCGACCCAGCGGCACCAGATCGAATGGGTGTGGGTCAAGGGCCATGCCGGTCATCCCGACAATGAACGCGCCGACCGGCTGGCGAGCGATGCGGCAGTGGCGGCGTCGGGGCGGCGGTAACCCGCAGCTGTCGGACGCCCGTTCGAGCACCACCTTCACATTCGGGTCGAGCTTTGACGCCTCGAACACAAGGCGGCCCTTCGGCAAGCTCAGGGCGAACGGCGGATCTGCACGGTTGGTCCTGCCGGTGAACGAACTCCCGTCTTCCCCTAGGGCGGGAGCCTAGAGCCTCAAGCGGCACCCTTCGCGGGAGCACTGATTCGAGCCGAACCGGACAGGGTCTCGAACCGGGCCGGCGTGTAGATCTCCGGGTCGACGCCCTCCGGCATTGCCCTCGTACCCAGCAGCAAGGCGGCCGCCATCGCCGCCGCGGCGGGCGCGGTCTGGATGCCGAAGCCGCCCTGCCCCGCGCACCAGAAGAAGCCGGGCACCACCGGATCGCAGCCGTAGACCGGCAACCGATCGGGCGCGAAGCTCCTGAGGCCTGCCCAGCGCCGTTCGACCGCCTCGACCCGCCAGTCGACCACGCCCTGGAACCGGTCCACGGCGACCGCCACGTCCATCTCCTCCGGCGCGGCGTCGCACGGGTCGGTCGGCACCTCGTCATGCGGAGAAAGCC
>CAKTFL010000044.1 GCA_934555855.1 uncultured Sphingomonas sp.
CATCGCCGGTGAATATAACGACGATCTCGGCACCAGCCGTGGCCGCACCCGTCCGACGGCCGCCACCCTGGCCGCGCTCAATCCCTCGCTGGCGAACCAGATTCCGAATTACCCGGGACCGGCGCAGATCTGGGGAAGTTCGCCCACCCACGGGTACAAGCTCGTGCTCAACTCGGGTTACAACGTCACCCCCAACAGCGAGCTGTACCTGTTCGTCAACGTCGCGCGCACCAAGACGAACCAGAGCTTCAACTATCGCTCGCCCATCACCGTCGCCGGGCTTCAGGCAAATAACGGGTCGGGGACGGTGACCCTGACCAACGGCCGCAACGGTTCCTTCAACCCGGTCTACCTGACCCGCTGCCCCACCGGCAACGCGACCTGCCCGGCCAGCGGGTTCGTCGTGGACACCAACACCTTCAGCGCGGCCAATCTCTACCCGGCCGGCTTCACGCCGCGCTTCGTCGGCGTGACCAAGGAAGCCTATGGCGCGCTCGGCTATCGCGGCAAGTTCGACAACGGCCTGACTTACGACATCGGCGGTTCGCTCAGCCGCAACACGCTTTCCCTGTCGATGTATAATTCGATCAGCCCCTCCTACGGCCCGCAGAGCCAGACGAGCTTCGAGTTCGGCGACCTGATCCAGAAGGAGGTCAACGTCACGCTCGACCTCACCTATCCGCTCGAAGTGGGCTTCGCGAGCCCGATCACCTTCTCGGCCGGTGCCGAGGCACGCAAGGAGACCTATGAGGCGACGGCGGGCGACGAACAGTCCTACGGCGCGGGCCCTTATGCCTCGCAGGCGCTGTACACGCTGGTGTCACCCGGCGTCTACCAACGCACCGGCTCAGCCAGCCAGTCGCCCGCCGCGAGCGGCTATGGCGGCACCAGCCCGCAGGCAGCCGGTTCATCGAGCCAGCGGAGCTACGGCTTCTACGCGGGCGCGGAAACGGACATCACCGATGCGCTCACCGTCGGCATCGCGGGCCGCCATGAGCATTACAGCAATTTTGGCAGCACCGAAGTCGGCAAGGTGAACGCGCTCTGGAAAGCCACGCCCTGGCTGTCGGCGCGCGGCACCGTCGGCACCGGCTTTCACGCGCCGTCGCCGGGCCAGTCGAACACCGCCATCCTGACCACCAATTTCGTGGCGGGCAACCAGGTGCAGACCGGCACCTATCCGGTCGACGATCCGATTTCCGTCTATTTCGGCGCGCGGGCGCTGAGTCCGGAGAAGTCAACCAACTGGGGTGCCGGCCTGGTGCTGACCCCCGCCGCGCGAGCATCGCTGACGATCGACTATTACAACATCAAGGTGCGTAACCGCATCTTCATCTCGCAGCCCTTTTCCGTCACCGCGGCCGACGTAACGGCCAACCCTGCCCTTGCCGCGGTCGGGGTGGGCGGCAATGTCAGCTATTTCACCAACGGCCTCGACACGCTGACGCGCGGCGTCGACGTCGTCGCCTCCTACCGCATCCCGTTCGCCACCAGCGCGCTCAACCTTACCTTCGCGTATAATTACAACAAGAGCACGGTGAGCGATTCGGATCCCGGCGTCATCAGCGACGCGCAGATCGACGGCATCAGGCATCTGGCGCCCAATCACCGCGCGAACCTGGGCGCGTCATGGTCGATGGGCGACTTCACGCTCAACGCCCGCGGCAATTATTACAGCTGGTGGCGCAGCGAGGTCGATTATCCGGGCCAGCGCTTCAATGCCCGGTTCACCGGCGATCTCGACGTCAGCTACACCCTGATGGATCATTACACCCTGACCGTCGGTGCGAACAACCTGTTCAATACCCGGCCGGAAAAGATCGCTGCTTCCCCCTCCAACCCCATCTACGCACTGACGAACAGTCTCGCCGATGGTCAGGTGTATCCGCGAAGCGGCGGGCCGTTTGGCTTTAACGGCGGCTTCTACTACGCACGTCTGCGTATCAAATACTGAGGCGTGGCAGCGGGGCAGGCACTCTGCCCCGCTGACTGCCCGGTGAGGTCAAGGCAGGTTCATGGTCGCATTTACCCATCGCGTCGCCACGCTGGACGACCTTGCCGCGTTGAAGGCGATGATGACCCGGTCCATCGAGCAGCTTCAGTCCGGTTTCCTGGCAGCGGAACAGGTACTCGCCAGCCACCAGGTCATGGGCGTCGACACGCAGCTGCTGCGCGACGGCACCTATTTCGTCGTGCTGGACGGAGAGACGGTCGCAGGCTGCGGCGGCTGGAGCTATCGGGCGACGCTCTTCGGCGGGGACGCCAGCATTGTCGCGCGCGAACCGGCGTTGCTGGATCCGGCGAGGGATTCAGCGCGCATCCGCGCCATGTACACCGATCCCGCCTATGCGCGGCAGGGCGTCGGGCGACTGGTGCTGACCGTTTGCGAGAATGCGGCGCGGGCGTACGGCTTCCGCCGTGCGGAGATGATGGCAACGCTGGCGGGCGAGCCGCTCTATCACGCCTGCGGTTACGAACGCATCGACACGGTGACCGAGGTGCCGGTTGGCGACACCTCCGTCCCGCTGGTCAGAATGGGCAAGCACCTGCCCCCGCAAGCCTGAGTCCGCAGGGCTAGGAGGCGCGGCGCAGTCGCCCCCTCCCGTACGGTCTCAGCCGTACGGCTTCGCGGCGTTGATTGCGGCCTGCCAGAGGCGCAGCACATTGCCGCCCCACGATCCGTCCATGTCCGCAGCCGAATAGCCGCGCGCCTTCAGCCCCTCGGTAATCGCCGCGCGGTTTGGCTGCGTGATCCGCGCGGGAGCTGGGCCGGCACAGCAATGCCGACGACCGTGTCGCGGTCCTGCCCGGGGCGGCACATGCCCGCGGCTTCGCCATGATCTCCAGCTTCTGCACGATGATGCTGGCGGCATTGACGCAGTCCGAAGCGCTGGTCGCCGGCCCTGCCGGACGGGATTTCAAACGGGGCGCCCATCTCGCGGCCAGCATCTTCAAGGCGCTGGCCGGGGCTGGTTTCGACGCCGTTCATCCGCGTTTCGCTCCGGCCCATGGCACCAACCTTTACGCATGGCGGCACGCTCAGCAAGGCGGACGTTCTGATCTCTCGAAGCCTCGGACATGCTGACCGTGGCCGGCTCTTGCAGGCCGACCACGGTGCAACGCGGTCAGGCGATCAGAAGTCGATCCGGGCACCGACCCGGACCTGCCACAGCGACGCGCTCTGGTACGTGGTCGCCGTCTGATCGTTCGGGTTGGAGTAGAGGAAGCGCGCGCAGCTGTTCGCGCCTTCCGCCACGCAGGCGACGTTTGCGATGCTGACGCTGTCGTTGAACACCTTGTAGCTGTTCCAGTTGCGGTTGATCAGGTTCAGCACGTTCTCGACGTCCGAGAAGACGCGCAGCTTGCCGCCCCAGGGCAGCGGCAACGCCTGTTGCACGCGCAGGTCCAGCTTGGTGTAGGTCGGGCTGGTACCAAGGTTGCGCGGCGCGATCCTGCCGTAGAAACGGCGCAGGTCGGAACCGTCCACCAGGCGGCGGATGCCGTCCAGCGCGGCTTGGTTCGCGAACTCCACCGCCCCGATCTGCGGCCGGCCAGCGGCGTTGACCGTGGCCGTCTGCGCGAAGTCGGGAACATAGATCAGGTAGCGCCCGCCGCCGATCGTGCCGAACACGGCGGAACGACCCGGAGTCACGTCGGTGAAGGTGTAGCTGAACGGCCGACCCGACCGGCTTTCACCGAACAGGTCGATGCGGAACTCGTTGTCCGACCACAAATTGGCCCGGTAGCCGAGCTGGACCTTCCCCTGGTGTCGCGTTTCGAACGACGAACGCCCGCCGGGCGCGCGGTTCGGATCGATCGTGGGCACCCCATACAGCTCAGTGGGCGTGAAGCCGGTGAACGAACCCACATCGTTCACATCCTGAAAGGTGTAGTTGATCGCCGCGGTGAGCCCGCCGATGTTCTTGGTGATGCCGCCGGCCAGCACGATGCCGCGCCCATAGCCGGTATTCTGGAGCAGGATGTCCGAGTTGCTGCCCACCGACGCGTCGTAGCGTGGGCGCCCGTCAGGCAGCGTGCCGATCCGCCGCGTGCGTAGGTCGGTGGCGACGAAGCCGTCCTTCACCTTGGTGACCAGCGCGCTGAGGTCGAAGCGCCAGTCGCTGCCCAGCCAGCCGGACGCGAAGTCGCCGTGCCAGCTGCCGGCCAGGCTGCCCTTCCACGAGGAGGCGATGCGGATGCCGGGCTGAAGCGCGCCGACCGCGGCCGCCACCGGCGCGCCGCGCCCGCCCAGATACTGCTGCACGGCGGAGGGGATGCCGCTACCCGTGACGCCGTTCAGCGCCGCGCCGCCGAGCGCCGGGTCGATGTTACGCAGCGCGCCGACCTGGGTCGCGTCCACGAAACCGGCGGCCGTACGCTGGAACTGCAGGCTGTTCTGGCGCGTGCCGTCGTTCGAAAAGCTGTTGGCCAGCCAGACGTCCGGCGTGCCGCCCCCGAACAGCCCGCCCCCGCCCGACAGGGTGAAGCGGTTGTCAGGCCGCCAGTTGAACGCCGCGCGTGGCTGGAACACGCCCTTTTCCGGCGTGGTCGTGTTGGAAAAGCCGTAAGCGTCCAGGAAGCGCCGGTTGAGCACGGGCCGGGAAGAATCGATCCACTCGTAACGCATACCATAGATGACGCCCAGCGACGGTGTGACCTGCCAGCTGTCCTGGATGCCAAAGCGAAGCGAGCGGTAGCTGAACGCCGCAGCCGCATCGTCCGGATTGCCCGTGAGCGCATTGGCGTAGGTCAGCTGCGAGGCGCGGCCCGCCTCCAGGTCTGCGATAGAATCGAAATAGTACAGGCCGCTCGTGCCCGGGACGAACAGGTTGAAGACGTCGTTAAAGCCATATTCCGCCAGCAGTTTCATCACATGGCCGTTGTTGCTGACCTGCGCGATCGCGGTCGCGACCTGGTTGCGGACCTTCAGATAGTTGGACTGGCGGAACTGGTCTGGCCCGAGTTGCACGCGACCATTGGGGTTACCGGACGCCGCGTTGCAGTTGAGATTGTTGCCGACGGAGACCGGATCCAGGCACACCTCGAAAGCAGGAAAATCCAATCCGCCATAGGGATCCTGCCGACGTTCATAGTCTCGCCGCGAGTAGCGCAGCTCGGTCGAGAAGCTGTCGGACCATTGCGAGTTGAGCTGGGCGGTATAGGCGTTGGTGGTCTCGCCCAGGCGATAGAAGTTGGATGCCAGGCCGACAGCCGGATTGGCCGCCGACTCGCTGTTGCCCACGTCGCGCGGCACAGTGTTATTGTGATAGATATAGGTTGCTGCGAGCCGGTGACCGTCCGTGACGTTCCAGTCGATCTTGGCCGATGCCTTTTCGTCACGCTCCGGCTGGACGCGGGGCACGTCCAGCGCGTCGAAGCCGTAGCGCTGCTGCACGATCGCGCGCACCCGGTCCACGTTCGCGCGGGTGATGAACGGCAGGGTGGTGCCGGCGCCCTCCCCGCTCAGGCCGCGCGCGTTGACCTGCCCCTCTTCCAGCCGCTCGTAGCTGCCGGCGAAGAACAGCGTGTCACGGATGATCGGCCCCGACAGGAAGCCGCCATAGCTCTTGAACTCCGGCGCGACGATCAGGCGATTGGAGCTGGGCGGCACTACATCGCCCGACAGGCGGCGATTGTCGTAGGACTGGTCGCCCGCAATGTCGTCCGCGCCGTAGATGAAGAACCCGCTGCCCTTGAAACTGTTGGTGCCGGACCGCAGCGTGACGTTGATGGCCCCGCCCTGAAGGTCGCCCTGGGTGATGTCTGCAGGCGCGGCCGCCACGGTGACCTGGTCGATCGCCTCCAGGCTGACGATGCCGCGTGCGGACGGCAGACCGCCGCTGTTCAGACCGAAGGTGTCGTTGACCGTGACGCCGTCGATCGAGAAGCGGTTGGTCCTCGGATTGCCGCCGGCAATGGAGATGGCCCTCCCACGCGGGTTCGGATCGAAGCTCGCCAGCGGGTCGCGACGCACCAGGTCGCGAATGTCGCGGTTCACGGAGGCGACGCCCTGGATGCGGTCGCGATCCAGCACCGTCTGCTCGCCCGTCTGGGTGCCCCGTACGCGGCGCCCCGTCACCACCAGATCGGTTGCCGCACCCGGCGCGGGCAGCGTCACCGCAACGACATAGGGGTCGCCGATCGTGGTCACGATGTCCGGCACGCTCTGGCTGTCGTAGCCTGAGGCGGATACCTCGACCTGGTACGGCCCGCCGACGCGAAGGCCGGGCACGTTGAAGGTCCCGGACGCATCGGTGGTGCGTTCCACGCGGGTGCCCGTGGCGGGATTGGCCACCACCACCTGCGCGCCCGCTACAGGCGCGCCGCTTCCATCCACCACGCTGCCGCGAATGGTGGAGCTGATCTCCTGCGCGAGCGCAACGGGCGCAGCCGTGATCATCAGCGCGGCAATTGCCGCGCGGCCGGTACGAACAATCATGTCATGGTCCCCCAAACGGCTCTCTGGCCGTCACCGCGTGGGCCCTAGGATCAACCTGTGACGGTTGGATGACACGGTGAATGATCCATCACCTGACACGGAACTGAAACAGAAAGCTGGTCATGGGCGCGCCATGATCATTCGCCTGCTCGCCGCCGCCGCGCTGTTCGCGCTTCCCTCCACCGCCCTCGCTTGGGGAAAGACCGGCCATCGGGTTGTCGGCAAGATTGCGGAAGGGTATCTTACGCCCGCCGCACGCAAGGGCGTCGCGAACATCCTCGGCGAGGAGACCATGGCCGAGGCCTCGAACTGGCCGGACTTCATGCGGGCGAGCTCCGACGAATTCTGGACCAAGACCTCCTACCCCTGGCATTATGTCACCGTGCCATCGGGCAAGACCTATGACGAGGTTGGGGCGCCGCCAGAAGGTGATGCAGTGACGGGACTCCAGCGCTTCTCGGCAACGGTGCGCGATCCCAAGGCGTCGCTGGCGGACAAGCAGCTCGCGCTGCGCTTCATCATCCACATCGTCGGCGACCTGCACCAGCCGCTTCACTCCGGCAACGGCACGGACCGGGGCGGCAACGACTTCCCCGTCGTCTTCAAGGGCGAGCCGACCAACCTGCATTCCGTATGGGACAGCGGGCTGGTCGACGACGAACAGCTCTCCTTCACCGAAATGGCGGCGTGGCTGGGATCGCGCATCACGCCGGAACAGGCCAGGGCCTGGGCCGTAGCCGATCCAAAGGTCTGGATCGGCGAAAGCGCGGCGCTGCGCGAGACCATCTACCCCGCGCCGGGCAAGACGGACCTGTCCTACGGCTATGTGTATCAGCACCAGCGGCAGGTGGAAGACCGGCTGACCCAGGGCGGCGTCCGGCTCGCCGCCTACCTGAACCGGCTGTTCTCGGCCTCAGCCAAATCCTGAGGGTTCCTGGCGGCCGTCTGCAGTAGCCGGCGCGAGGAAGCGGGACCACGCTTCCTCGCGCTGCTCGGGCGGCGCCTGCTCCTGCTCGGCGCAATTGAGCCGCAGGTGACGATCACCGAAAGGTGCGTCGACAAGCGCACAATGGTGCGGCGCCAGCGCGTCTGCATGAACATAGGGCCGAAAATAGCGGCAAGTGACGCACATCCGCTGGATCGGGATGTCGCCATTCTCCTGTAGCGCGCGGATGATTTTGACGAGCGATCGCAGGAATCGGCACGCCGTTGTACGACGAGAATGGCGACGGCGACAAAGCGAATGATGGCGACCTGTGGCACAGCCACGGGGTGGTGCTGGTGCGGGACGAAACCTGCGGCAAGGGCGCGCTCAAGATCCGCGACATTCCCGAAGGCACGAAGCCGACGCTGCCAAAGACCTGGCCGGGCCTGCCAATCCTGATCGACAGCCCAAGCTACAAGCCGGTCTTCGCCGGTCCGAAGGTGTCGGTGCGGGTGCCTGCCGCGACGCTCGGCAACACCGCCAGCGTAAAGATCGACAGCGTCACCGCCGGGCTACGGATCAACGCCTCCGTCCACGCGCCGCTCGTCTGCGTCGCCGACGTGTTCGACGTCGCGAGCGGCGACCTAAGCCTGCCGGGCCGCGTGATGAAGTAGCGGCACGCCCGCGCCGGTCCCCAGCACATGGAAGGAACAGATCATAAGCGGTATCGATCCTTTGAATCTCATCACCCCGACGCTGGAAGCGGAGTTCGAACTTGCCGTGCAGCTGGCGCGACTGGCGGTGAAGATGACGCAGCCCTCCGCCGAGACGCGCACGCGACTGCGGACCGCTTATGAGCAGGACACGGCACAGCTGATCGCGGCGAGCCAGGTCGCGGCGATCCATTTCCAGACGATCGCGGCCGCCAACGATTACCGGCGCGCGGCGGGGGATGAAAGATCGCTTCTTGGTCGAGCTGAGCGCGGCTAAGCCGCCGGGCGGGTTCGGATGCGCCGGATATTACTGGTGCTTGAAGCCCGAAGTCCAACCGCTCACCCCATCGCGAGCAGATAGCGGGCCTCCTGATCGCCCGTTTCGAAGCATGATGAACCGGCAAGGCGGTAACGGAGGCAGTCTCCGGGAACCAGTTCATGACGCTCGTCTCCGATCGTCAGGAACAGGCTGCCTGAAAGGAGCAGGAGATGATGCTCCAGGTCCGGCAAGGCCTCGCGCTCATACGCAATCCGCTGGTGGGGGCTGATCGTGCCTTCGATAATTTCCATCCGCAATCGCTGACTCGGCGGCGACACGTTGCGCCGGATGAAGCCGTGGTCGGGATCCACCCACACGCTTTGCTGGTCCCGGCGAACAAGCGCCGGGAACTCGGCCTCCAGCGGGGCCAGGAGCTGCGAGATGGGCAATGCAAAGACGATGGCGAGGCGCCCCAGCGTTTCGGCCGTCGGGCTCACCTCCCCGTTCTCTATCCGCGACAATGTCGCCCGGCTGATGCCGCTCCTGCCCGCCACATCCTGCAACGTCAGGTCCCGTGCCAAACGGATGGAGCGGACGTGTTCCGCCAGGGCTTGACCTCTTTCCATATATGGGAATATCTTCCTTTTCCGGACGTTGGTTAGACTAGAAGCGGGATGGGCTCAATGCGGGTAGCGGTGATTTCCGACATTCACGGCAATCTTCCCGCATTGGAGGCGGTCGCCGCGCACCTTCGTGCAGAGCGCTTCGATGCCGTCGTCAATCTCGGCGACAACGTGTCCGGCCCCCTGTTTCCGCGAGAAACGGCGCAATTGCTGATGGCGGAAGACTGGATCCACCTGGCAGGCAATCATGAGCGCCAGCTCCTTGAGCTTGGGCCCGCGTCCGTTCCTTCGGACATTTACGCGCACAGCCAGCTGGATGCCGAACAGTTGGACTGGATCGCCACATTGCCGCACACCCGCAGCATCGAGGGCGGCATTCTCCTCTGCCATGGCACCCCCAGCAGTGACGTCACACCGCTTCTCGAACATGGCGACAGGCTGGCCTCGGTCGATCAGATCACTACGCGCCTGGGCGACACCGACGCCGCGCTCATTCTATGCGGACACAGCCACGTCCCCCGGTCGGTACGCATTGCCGGGCGGCTGATCGTCAATCCCGGCAGCGTCGGCTTGCCTGCGTATGATGACGATCGTCCCTTCCCGCACATCATCCAGACAGGTTCACCCGATGCGCGCTATGCGATTGTCGAATTCAGGTCCGGCGCTTGGAGCGCGAGCCTGATCAGCGTTCCTTATCCTGTCGAACAAGCCGCCGCAGCTGCTGAAATGCGCGGCCGCCTCGATTGGGCGGCCGGGCTGCGAACGGGATTCATGTCATGACGGCGTCCACCAGCGGGTCACCCGGCACGTTGGATACCGACCGACCCGGAACATCGGGACGAATGCGGTTCGAGGTTTGCGAGGACGATCTCACGGGTGAGCCGACCCGATGGCTTCTGGCCCATCACCTGGCCGGTATGCATGCCGCCTCCCCGCCGGGAACGGTCTTCGCCCTCGACTTGTCGGGATTGCAAGTCCCGGAAGTGACGGTCTGGACGGCATGGCGCGACGGGCAGATTGCGGCGGTCGGCGCATTGAAGATGCTTTCCAGCGATGCCGCCGAATTGAAGTCGATGCGGACCAG
>CAKTFL010000045.1 GCA_934555855.1 uncultured Sphingomonas sp.
GGGTGATCCAACGCGCCGAGCTGCTGGAGCTGGTCACCGCCGACCTGTACGGGCCCGGCCGGCTGGTGGAGCGCGGCGACCTGCCCGCCAGCCTCGTCACCGGCAGCCCGCATTTCCTGCGGACGGTGGCGGGGATCGAGCCGCCGGGCGGCAGGCATCTCCATTTCATCGCCATGGATCTGGGCCGGGGGTCGACGGGCGAGTGGCGGGTGCTGGCCGATCACCTCCGCACCCCCGCCGGCGCGGGCTATGCGCTCGAGAACCGGCTGGCCGTCGCCCGGACGCTGGGCGGGTTGCAGGCCAGGCTGAACGTCCAGCGGCACGCGCCCTTCTTTGCCGCCTTTCGCGATGGGATCGCCGCCCTGTGTCGCCGGACGGAGCCGCGGATCGGCCTGCTCACCGCCGGACGCTGGAGCGCCAGCTATGCCGAGCAGGCGCATCTCGCCCGCTATCTGGGTTTCCTGCTGGTCGAGGGCGCGGATCTCGCCGCACTGGAGGACCGGCTGTACGTCCGGACGATCGCGGGGCTGAAGCGCCTGGATGCGGTGTGGCGCCGCATCGACGCGCGGCTGATCGACCCGCTCGCGTTCGACACCCATTCGCAGATCGGGGTGGCGGGGCTGGTCGATGCCTATGCCGCGGGCCACCTGGTCATCTCCAACCCGCCGGGGTCCGGGCTGCTGGAAGCGCCCGCGTTCAACGCCTTCCTGCCCCGGCTCGCGGTGCGGCTGCTGGGCGAGGACCTGCACCTGCCCAGCATCGTCATCTGGTGGTGCGGCGACGAGCGGGAGCGGGCGCACGTCCTGCGCGATCTCGACACGGTGGTGGTCGGCCCTGCCTTCGGCTCGCCGCCGCTCGGGCTGCCCGGCGAAAGTCCGGTTCCCGGCAGCGACCTGACCCCCGCCGGCCGGGCGCGCCTCCTAGACGACCTGAAACGCCGGCCGCAGGATTATGTCGGGCAGGAGATGGTGCGGCTGTCGACCATGCCGGTGGTGGTCGACGACCGGCTGGCCCCCCGCCCCTTCACCCTGCGCGTGTTCGCAGCGCGGGGCAGCGACGGATCATGGGTGGTTCTGCCCGGCGGTTTCGCGCGGATCGGCGAAGGTCCCGACCCGCGCGCGGCGGTGCTCGGCGAGGGAACATGGTCGGCCGATGTGGTCGTCCACGGCAGCGACCCGGTCGCGCCAGTATCGCTGCTGCCCGCCGCCGATACGCAACAGGTCCGCCGCAACCCCGGCACGCTGCCGAGCCGGGTCGCCGACAATTTCTTCTGGCTGGGCCGCTATCTGGAACGGGGCGAGGCGCTGCTGGCGGCGATCCGCGTGCTGCTGGGCCATTCGATCGACCTGGACGGCGGCGCGGCGCTGTCGGCCGGAACGGCGGGCAGGCTGGTCGAGTTGATCGCGAGCGGCGGGGCGGCGGACCGTCCCCTCTCGCTCGGCCGGGCGGAGCTCGCCGCCTTTGCGCGCCAGGCGATGGAGGATGAGGGCCGTCAGTCGGTCCGGGCGATCAACCGCCTGGCCCGCCAGATCGGCGACGGCTCTCGCGACCGCCTGTCGGCGGACATGATCCGCCTGCTCGACGCCCCCTTCCCCCGCCAGCGGGGATTGCTGGACAGCGCCGGGTCGCTCCAGCGCCGCTATGTCGCCCTGGCCGGCCTGTCTGCCGAACATATGGGCCGCACCGCCGCCTGGCGCTTCCACGATCTGGGCCGCCGGGTGGAACGGGCCCTGTCCATCGCGCGAGCCGTCCGCCTGTTCGGCATGGCGGAGGCGTCCGCCGACGACCTGTCGACCCTGCTGGACCTGGCCGACAGCCAGATCAGCTATCGCCAGCGCTACCTGACCGGCACCGCGCGCGTGGCGGTGGTCGATCTGGTCGCTCTCGATCCCGGCAACCCGCGGGCGCTCGCCTTTCAGGCGGAGCGCATCGTCGAGCATCTGTGCACCCTGCCCGTGCTGGAAGATGACGGCATGGCCGAGCCGCAACAGGCCGGCGCGATCGCGCTCAGGGCGATGGTCACGACCGCCGCCGCCCCGACGCTGGATGCCGAAACGCTCGACACGGTGGAGCGCCGCCTGGCGGAGCTGTCCGATGCGGTCGCCCGGCGCTATTTCCTGCAAGGGGCAGAGCCGCTCCGCGCCGCCGGCCTGACGCTGGCATGATCTACGACATCCGCCACGTCACGCGCTTCGACTATGGCGCGCAGGTCAAGTTCGCGCGCTGCAACCTCCGGCTCCGACCGATCGACTGGCCGGGGCAGCGGGTCGAACGCTACGCGCTCCATGTCGAGCCGGAAGGCCGGACCGCCCCCGCCCGCGCCGAGGCGGGGCTGGCGCATGTCACGCGGCTGGTGGTCGACCGTCCGGTACGCAGCCTGACCATCGACAGCCGCGCGCGACTGGTGGTCGATCGACTGGTGCCCGCGCCCGCCCCCGACGATCCGACGCTGGGCGAAGTGGCGACGCTGGCCCGCCAGAGCAGCGACCTGTCGGCGGCAGGGCCTGCGGCCTACCTTTACCCGTCGCCGCTTATCCGGCTCGACCGGGCCATCGCCGACTGGTGTGCGCCCGACCTCGACCCGGACCGCCCGGCGCTGGAGGCGGGCATCGCGCTCGCCCGTCGGATCCAGCGGGAGTTCGAGTTCGATCCGACCGCAACCCTGGTCGATACCGCGCCGACCCAAGCCTTCGCGCAGCGCAAGGGCGTGTGCCAGGATTTCGCGCAGATCATGATAACCGGCCTGCGCGCCGCCGGTCTGCCGGCCGCTTATGCCTCCGGCTATATCCGCACCCTGCCGCCGCCCGGCCAGCCCCGCCTGGTCGGGGCGGACGCGACCCATGCCTGGGTGCTGCTATGGTGCGGGCCGCGGCGCGGATGGATCGGGCTGGACCCAACCAACGGCATCTGGATGGCGGCCGATCACATCGTCGTCGCGGTCGGCCGCGATTATGCCGAGATCGCGCCGGTTGACGGTGTGGTGCTGGGGTCCGGCGCGCAGAAGATGGAGGTAAGCGTCGACGTGGCGCCGGTGGCGGGCGGCCTGGACGTGCAATAGCACGGCCAGGACTCGCCGCAACGGCCAGCGGGCCGGCGCAGCCGGTCCGTCTGACGGCGGGGCGGATCGGCCTGGACAGGCTCCGCCCGAACGGGAGGATCGCTACTGCGTCACCGCATTCTCATTGCCGATATCCTTGTCGTCATCGTGCCCACCCTGGCCGGTGCCGGAATAGGCGATCTCCGTCTGGCCGCCATGGCCCATGAAGCCGCCCTGCTCGCTTCCTTCCTTGCCCGTATGGGGGTTGGGGTAAGCCCCGCCGCCGCTCTCGCCGCCCGCGGTCCGCGCGCCGGGATCGGTGTTGACGCCGTCGGCCTCGCCCTTGTGCCCGTCGCCGCCCGCAACCGGGGTCGGTACCTTGCTCGCCATGATGCACTCTCCTTCATCGGCTCAACGCATCGCCAGCGAATTGCGCTCCGCGCTTTCCTCCCCCACATAGCCGGGTAACACACCTGACGGGGAACCAATGGCCGATCCTTACCAGACTCTCGGCGTCGCCCGCGGCGCGAGCGAGGCCGACATCAAGAAGGCGTATCGCAAGCTCGCCAAGGAGCTGCATCCGGACCGCAACAAGGACAATCCCAAGGCGTCCGAGCGATTCAGCCAGGCGACCGCCGCCTATGATCTGCTGTCCGACAAGGACAAGCGCGCGCGGTTCGATCGCGGCGAGATCGATGCGGAGGGCAATCCCGCCATGCCGTTCGGCTTCGGGCGCGGTCCCGGTGGTGGCGGCGCCCGCCCCGGCGCGGGCGGCTTTCGCAGCCAGGGGTTCGACTTCGGCGGCGGTGGGCCGGAAGGCGGCGCCGACATGAGCGACATCTTCGAGGGGCTGTTCAGCGGTGGCGGCAACCGGGGCGGCTTCACCGGCGGGTTCGGAGGCTTCGGTCGCCAGCCCCAGCAAAAGGGCGCGAACGTCTCCTACCGGCTCCAGGTGCCCTTTACCGATGCCGCGACGCTGGCGCCGCAGCGGGTGACGCTGGGCGACGGCAAGTCGATCGAGCTGAAGCTGCCGCCGGGCGTCGAGACGGGCACCCAGATGCGCCTGTCCGGCAAGGGCGAGCAGGGATCGGGCGGGGCCGGCGACGCGATCGTCGCGATCGAGGTCCAGCCGCACCGATTCTTCACCCGTGACGGCGACGACGTGCGGCTGGACCTGCCGATCAGCCTTGCCGAGGCGGTGCTGGGCGGCACGGTGCGTGCGCCCACGGTGGACCGCCCTGTCAATCTTACGATTCCGGCGGGGACCACGTCGGGCAGAACGCTGCGCCTGAAGGGCAAGGGATTCCACAAAAAGGACGGCGGTCGCGGCGACCAGCTGGTGACGCTGCTGGTCGACGTGCCCGCCAACGACCCCGATCTCTCCGCCTTTGTCCAGGGCTGGGCCGGCGCGAGCGGGAACCCCAGGGCCGGCATGGGCGTCTGACGCTGAACATGGATCAAAGCCTGGAGCTCACCCCCGAAGCGCGCGCGCGGCATCCCGGCCGCGCCCGTGCCGCCCTGACCAAGGAGTTCGCCAAGGTGCGGCCCGGCAGCGCCGCGTTCGAGGTGACCAAGCGAGCGGCGCTGGGCGTCTATAATGACGGGTTCATTCACGCGGGGAACCTTGCCTATCTCGCGCTGATGACGCTGTTTCCCTTCTTCATCGTCGCGGCGGCCGTGCTGTCCCTGCTGGGACAGGGTGCCGAGACGCAGCGGACGGTCGCCTCCTTCCTCCACGTGCTGCCGTCCGACGTCGCCGATCTGCTGCGAAAGCCGATCGCCGACGTGCTGGTCGCCCGCACCGGCTCGCTGCTTTGGCTGGGCGGGCTGGTCGGGCTGTGGACGGTGGGCAGCTTCGTGGACACGATCCGCGACATTTTCCGCCGGGCTTATGGCACCAAATCCTCCGCGTCGTTCTTCCGGTCGCGGCTGCGTCTGTCGGGGGCGATCATCTGTTCGGTGGTCGTGGTGCTGTTCTCGTTCCTGCTGCAAGGGTTGCTGACGGCGGCGGAACAGTTCGTCTACCATCTGCTGCCCTGGGCGCGGAACGTGTCGGGATGGATAGGGCTGTCGCGCCTGATCCCGGGCGCGGTGATGTTCGGGGCGCTGTATGTCCTGTTCTATTCGGTCACCCCGTCCAAATACCGCCATTCCAAGAGCCGCAAATGGCCCGGCGCCCTGTTCACCACGACATGGTGGATCAGCATCACCGCATTGCTGCCGGTCGTGCTCGGGCAACTGGGCGGCTACGACCTGACCTATGGCAGCCTGGCCGGGGTGGTGGTGATGCTGCTGTTCTTTTACCTGATCGGCCTGGGCTTCGTCTTTGGTGCCCATCTCAACGCGGCACTGGCGGAACCCCGGCTGCTCGGGCTAGACGGGGCTGCTCAGGAATTGGTTGAAGAGGCAGTGGCAGGGTGAGCGGCGGCGTAAACGGATTGATGGCGGGCAAGCGCGGGCTCATCATGGGGCTCGCGAACGACAAGTCGCTCGCCTGGGGCATCGCGCAGAAGCTGGCCGAGGCGGGCGCGGAGCTTGCCTTCACCTATCAGGGGCCGGCGATGGAAAAGCGGGTGCGCCCGCTCGCCGAGCAGCTGGGCAGCCACCTCGCGATCGATTGCGACGTGTCCGACATGGCCCAGCTCGACACCGCGTTCGAGGCGCTGGCGAAGGAATGGCCGCAGATCGACTTCGTGGTCCATGCGATCGGCTATTCGGACAAGAACGAGCTGCGCGGGAAGTTCGTCGACACCAGCCTCGACAATTTTCTAATGACCATGAACATCTCCGCCTACAGCTTCGTGGCAGTGACGAAGCGCGCGCGCGCGATGATGCCCGAAGGTGGCGCGGTGCTGACCCTGTCCTATTACGGCGCCGAAAAGGTGGTGCCGCACTACAACGTCATGGGCGTGGCCAAGGCGGCGCTGGAGACCAGCGTCCGCTATCTCGCCATGGACCTGGGGCCGGAGAACATCCGCGTCAACGCGATTTCGGCCGGGCCGATCAAGACGCTCGCGGCGTCGGGCATCGGCGATTTCCGCTATATCCTGAAGTGGAACGAGCTGAACTCGCCGCTGCGCCGCAACGTGACGATCGACGATGTCGGCGGCGCGGCACTGTACCTGCTGTCCGACCTGGCATCGGGCGTCACCGGCGAGGTCCATCATGTCGATGCCGGCTATAACGTGATCGGCATGAAGGCCGAGGACGCGCCCGACATCGCGCTGGCCTGAGCGGAGGGACGGCGGTGATCGCCCTTCTCGCCTGCCTGGCTGCCATCGCCGGCTATTATGCGTGGCAGCATGGTCGCTATGACCGCGCGATCCCGCGTGAAGCGCATTCCCGCGCGCTGGCCGATGCGGCGGCGCTGAGTATCGTGCTAGGCTGGGTGTGGATCGCCAACCGCTTCGGCGTGCGCTGGGGCGTGTTCGAGGCGGAGGGGACGGCGACGGCCAGCGTCGGGGTGATCATCGGGATGCTGCTTGCCAACCCGCTGCGCCGCGCGGTGCTGCGTGCGCTTCGAGTCGATCCGGGGCCGCTGCGGTGAGCTGGAACAGTTTCGGCCGCATTTTCCGCTTTTCGACCTGGGGCGAGAGCCATGGGCCTGCGATCGGCGCGCTGGTCGATGGCTGCCCGCCCGGCATCTCACTGTCGGAGGCGGACATCCAGCCCTGGCTGGACAAGCGGCGGCCGGGCACCAGCCGCTTCACCACCCAGCGGCGCGAGCCCGATCAGGTCCGCATCCTGTCCGGCGTCTTCGAGGGCCGCACTACCGGCACGCCGATCAGCCTGATGATCGAGAATGTCGACCAGCGGTCCAAGGATTATTCGGAGGTCGCCCGCGCCTATCGCCCGGGACACGCCGATTACGCCTATGACGCTAAGTATGGTTTTCGCGACCATCGCGGCGGCGGCCGATCCTCGGCGCGCGAGACCGCGAGCCGGGTCGCGGCGGGCGCGGTGGCGCGGCTGGTAATTCCGGGCGTCCGCATCCGCGCCTGGGTGGAGGCGATCGGGGGTGACGCGATCGATCCTTCCAACTTCGATGATGCCGCGATCGACGCCAACCCGTTCTTCTGCCCCGATCCGGCCGCGGCGCAACGCTGGGAAATGCTGGTCGATGACGCGCGCAAGGCCGGATCTTCGCTGGGCGCGGTGATCGCCTGCGAGGCGACCGGCGTTCCCGCAGGCTGGGGGACGCCGCTTTACGCCAAGCTCGATTCAGAGCTCGCGGCCGGCATCATGTCGATCAATGCGGTGAAGGGCGTGGAGATCGGCGACGGCTTTGCCGCGGCGGCGCTGAGGGGCGAGGACAATGCCGACCCGATGCGCCCCGGCGAGAATGGCCCCCGATTCCTCGCCAACCATGCCGGCGGCATCGCGGGCGGGATCGCCACCGGCCAGCCGGTTCGGCTCCGCGCGGCATTCAAGCCGACATCCTCGATCCTGACCCCCGTGCCGACGGTGACCCGTGAGGGCGAGGGCACCGACATCGCCACACGCGGCCGGCACGACCCGTGCGTCGGCATTCGCGGCGTGCCCGTGGTGGAGGCGATGGTGGCGCTGGTGCTGACCGATCAGGCCCTGCTCCACCGTGCCCAATGCGGCCGGACCGGAACGTAATCCTTGCCCTCCCGTTAAGGGTCCACACACCACGGGAGAGTTACGATGCGTGCAATCACCTTGATCGCCGCGGGCGCCCTGCTGATTCCGGCGGCCGCACTGGCGCAGACGACGACCGGCGGGACGACCACCGGCGGCACGACTACCGGCGGCACTACCAGCACGGGCAGCGCCACCACCGGGACGGGCGTGGACAGCGGCACCAGCACCAGCCCGCAATCGACCTCCACGACCACGCGCTCGCGCGGAGGCCGGCGCGAAAGCGCGATGGGCAACCGTAACCGCGGCGCGACGACCTCCGGCTCGACGCAGTCGGGCACGACCGCCAGCGGATCGACGACCACCGGCATCGACTCGGGCACGTCTTCGTCCCCTGGTATGACCGGCGGCACGACGGGCAGCATGACCGGCACCATGGGTACCACCGGCACCATGGGCACCGATCCGAGCGGCACGATGGGCGCCGGCACCAGCGCGACCGGCACGACAGGCACAACTGGAACAATGGGCGGCACCACCGGCTCGACGGGTACGGGTTCTACCGGCACCACCACCGGCACCACGCCGCGCTGATCCAGGATCGGGCGCGTCGCCGGCGACGCGCCCGATCCTTCTCATGCCATCAGTCCGCGAACGGATCCCGGACCAGGATCGTGTCCGCACGCTCCGGACTGGTCGAAACCAGCGCCACGGGGCAGCGGATCAGCTCCTCCACCCGGCGGATATACTTGATCGCCTGCGCCGGCAGGTCTGCCCAGCTGCGGGCGCCAGCGGTCGATTCCTGCCAGCCCTCCATCGTCTCATAGACGGGCTCGACACCGGCCTGATCGGCCGCGTGTGAGGGGAAATAGTCCAGATCCTCACCGTTGAGGCGATAGCCAGTGCAGATCCGCACCTCATGAAAGCCGTCCAGCACGTCGAGCTTGGTCAGCGCGATGCCGGTGATACCGCTGACCGCCGCGGACTGACGCACCAGCACAGAGTCGAACCAGCCGCAGCGACGCTTGCGCCCCGTCACGGTGCCGAACTCGCGCCCGCGCACGCCCAGCTTCTCGCCCGTCTCGTCATGCAGCTCGGTCGGGAACGGTCCGGAGCCGACGCGGGTGGTATACGCCTTGGCGATGCCCAGCACGAAACCGACCGCGTCCGGTCCCATGCCCGACCCGCCCGCGGCGGTGCCCGCGATGGTGTTGGACGAGGTGACGAACGGATAGGTGCCGTGATCGATATCGAGCAGCACGCCCTGTGCGCCCTCGAACAGGATGCGCTTGCCGCCCTCCTTCGCCTGATTCAGGTCGCGCCAGACCGGCCGGGCAAAGGGCAGCACAAAGCCGGTAATGGCCCGCAGCTCCTCCACCAGCGCGCCGCGATCGATCGGCGCCGCACCGAACCCCGCCCGCAGTGCGTCGTGGTGCGCGAGCAGCCGGTCGAGTTGGGGACCGAGCGCGTCCAGATGCGCCAGGTCACAGACGCGGATCGCCCGGCGGCCGACCTTGTCCTCATAAGCGGGACCGATGCCGCGCCGCGTGGTGCCGATCTTGCCCGCCCCGCTCGCATCCTCGCGCAGCGCGTCGAGATCGCGATGGAATGGCAGGATCAGCGGGCAGGTATCGGCGATGCGGAGCGTGTCCGGCGTCGCCTGCACGCCCTGTTCGGCCAGCCGCGTCACCTCGTCGCGCAACGCCCAGGGGTCGAGCACGACGCCATTGCCGATCACCGACGGCGTACCCCGGACGATGCCTGAGGGCAGCAGCGACAGCTTGTACGTCTTGCCATCGACGACCAGCGTGTGGCCGGCATTGTGGCCGCCCTGGAAGCGGACCACCATGTCGGCCCGGCTTGCCAACCAGTCGACGATCTTGCCCTTGCCCTCGTCGCCCCATTGCGCGCCGATGACTGCTACATTGGCCATAAGGTACGTGTCTCCGCCTGCCCGGCAGACCCGTGCGCCCTTCGACAGGACTCGGCACACGGGCGGTTCCACGATGTCGTCGGCCGGGTAGCGGGGGGTCGATCGGGGGTCAAGGGTGGCCGCTGAGATTGCCACGTCATTAGGGGCGTAGTTTCCCCGCGTTCCAATTGCCGAACCCATGATCTGGATATGCGAGCAGCTTATCGACCTGAGAATAGGAGTGGGCGGTGCTGTACAATGGATGGGATAGAGAGCGACCTTATACG
>CAKTFL010000046.1 GCA_934555855.1 uncultured Sphingomonas sp.
ACGCGCGGCGAGACAGTCGATGTCACGGTCACGAGCGGTGGTAATCCAGATCTCGATGCGCCTGATTCGAGCAGGTTCAGGTTGGGGGCAACGATCAGGCCGATCGAGGAGCAGGACCTCACCATCAACGTCGCCTACACCGCGAATCGGACCAGCAACTTGATCCGCAGTTTTCCTGCTGTAACGGCTCAAATCGAAGCAGCTTTTCCGGAGCGGTTCGTGCGCGATCCGTCGGGACGCCTGGTCAGCATCGACAATAGACCGGTCAATTTCGCTCGCTCGGACCAGAAGCAGTTGAACTGGACTCTCTCTTTCTCGAAACCGCTTGGTCCGCAGGGGCGGCCTCAGGGGGGCTGGCCGCGCAGACCACAGGAGGGACCAGCGGGGAGCACGCCTCCGGGTACAACTCCGCCCGCGGGCAACCCGCCAGCCGCTGCCGGCGCGCCTGGGCAGCCTGTCGGAGCAGGTGAAGCTGCTCGGGGCGGAGCGCCGCGCGGTCCGGGCAGTGGAGGTGGTCGCTTTGGCGGCGGCCGCGGCGGTTTTGGTGGCGGGCCCGGCAGGGGGCAATTGAGGTTGTCCTTGCAGCATATTTGGCGCCTTCAGGATGAACTCCTCATCAGGGATGGCTTGCCAACGCTCGACTTGTTGAACGGCGATGCCACCGGCAGAAGAGGTGGCGCGTCTGCTCACGAATTAAACTTCCAAGCCAATGCGTACAAGGATGGCTTGGGCGCTCGCATCGACGCGAAGTGGGAGAGTAGCACCTTCGTGCGCGGGACTAACGACAGTCGTGGGCAGACGAGCGATCTATTCTACTCTGACCTCACCACGGTAAACCTGCGGTTGTTCGTCGACTTCGGAAATCGACCTGCTTTGATGCGTCGCGCTCCCTGGTTGCGGAGCACCAGGCTAAGTCTGGATGTCAGGAATCTTTTCGACAGCCTTCAGGACGTCCGCGATAGGCTGGGCGACAGACCTCTGGAATATCAGCCGGACGGAAACGAGCTGATCGGCCGCACCGTGTCGCTCAGCCTGCGAAAGGCATTCTAGCTCGCGCGCTGCGATGGGGTCTTGATCCGCTTATACCAAAAGCGATAGCCGCTGGTTTGCGGTAAGTACGTACTTGCCTCGAATCGATTGCATGTGCGTGTGAGGGCGGCGATGACCAAGATACTCCTCGCGGAGGACGATCCGCTTACCCTGAGCGGTATCGAGACGCTGCTCGCCAACACGAACTACAAGATCGTGGCGAGCGTGGCGGATGGGGCGACGGCGCTTGACAAGATCCCGACTACCCGGCCGGAGATTCTGGTGCTCGACGTGGACATGCCCGAGCGTTCGGGCCTCGACATCCTGCGTGCGCTGCGCAGCCGGGGAGATGTGCGTCCGATCGTGCTGCTGACCGGCCGCATCAATGACCGCAATGCGCTGGAGGCGATCAAACTGGGCGTGAACGGGCTGGTCATCAAGTCGGCGGCGCCGCGCGACCTGCTCACCTGTCTCGATTCGGTCGCGCAGGGTAAGCGCTGGATCGATCACGAGGTGCTCCAGCGCGCCATGGAGGTGACGCTCACCGACGATGGTGCCGAAGATCCGTTCAAGGCGTTGAGCCCGCGCGAGCGGGCGATCGTCGACCTGGTGCTCCAGGGCATGCGCAACAAGGAAATCGCCAACGAACTCGGCCTTACCGAAGGCACGGTCAAGGTCCACCTGCATAAGGTGTTCGACAAGCTCGGCATTCAGCGCCGGACCGAGCTGATCCTGCTCGGCCAGAAGCGCGCCGAAGCCTGATATACCCAAAGGTATAGCCTGGCGCGGCCTGTGGTTATCGCCGAACTGTCCGCCTGATAAGTTGTTGGCGCCCAAGCGAAATCGCATCTGACCCTCAAGCCCGCGAATGTCCGCGGCGTGTCGAGGTGTTTAGGTGAAGGCTCTGAAGGCGCTCTTTTTCGGTCTGCTGGCGGCGGCAACGCTCGCCGGGACCGATGCGCGTGCCCAGACCGCCTATGCGGCCGGGCAGGGCGGCGTCAGCAGCCTCAATGTAGGCATCGACGTCAAGGCTTCGGTCAAGGACCGCTGCGGCTTCGCCAGCGGCGGCGCGCCGAGCGGCACGATCAGCCAGGCCGATTTCGATGCCAACGGCTTCAGCCGCGACTTCGCGCTCGTCCTCAACTGCTCGGGCGCATCGCGCGTGGCGGTGACGTCGGCCAATGGCGGGCTTGTCACCGACACGCCCGGGGCCGCCGGTTACGCGACGAAGGCATCCTACAATGTCAGCTTGAAGCTGGTCGCCGACAACGCGACCACTGCCACTGCAAGCTGCGCTGCCGACGCATTTGCCTCCGGCGGCAGCTGCGCCGCCTTCGCCGGCACGGCGAGCAGCAGCACGGGGCTTCGCCTCGCGGCCGCATCCACCAAGGTCAACGGATCGTATCTGCGCGTTTCTGCACCGGCTTATGCTTCGGCGAACGCACCGCTCGTGGCCGGCAGCTATTCGGACACCTTGACCATCACCGTGAGTGCAGCGCCTTGATGAATCGAGATATTTACCTCCCGGCCGAGTTGGTCCAAACGGGCGCGATGCAGGCGATCGATCAGGCGGGTTCATGGTGGCGCGATGACGGTTTCTTCCGCCGGCTGCTGTTCTGCGAGGTCGTGCTGACGGCGACTATCCTGTCGCCTGCGGCACATGCGCAATCGATGCAGCGCATCGATCTGGTCGGCTTCGTGGAAGCGCGCTGTTCGGCTGTGACCCCTGCGGGAATGGCGAATTTCGAAGGCGGCGAGGATGTTGTCAGGCGCGAACTAACCGTGCGGTGCAGCGGTCAAAGCCCTGCCTTGTCCGTGCGGACCAACTCGCCCGATGATCCGGAGGTGACGCTGACGGTGGCTTCGCAGCATGGAGTTCAGACCGGGGAACGGCTTTCCACGCGTGAGGGCAATGTCGTTGTCGGGCTCGCGGACACCCGCACTTTCGGGCGCAGGGCCACGCATGCGCGCGGACCTGTAGAGATCATCGTCGCACCTGCTCTGTAACATGAAGCCGCTGACCAGGTTCGGATATGTATGCGTGGTAGCAGCCGGCGCCCTGTCGATGGGCTCGGCCGCGCAAGCCCAGGCACGTTGCGGTGCGACAGGACAGGCGACCGCGCCGGCGACGATCACCTACGATCCCTTTTCGGCATCCGGCATATCGCAGGTCACGATCCCGCTCGTCCTCACCCGGACCCGCGGCAACATTCTGGGCTATACGCGCGAAGTCAGCCTGATCCTGACCAAGCCCGTCAACACGGCCGATTATGCCATCACCTATAACGGGTTCAACGTCCTCTATAACGAGGGCGCGACCCAGAACCGCCCGCGGGCGCTGACGTCGCAGGATGGCGGCACCGGTGCGGCAGGCGAGATCCGTTTCACCTGGGGCGGCCTGCTGTCCAGCGACTCGTCCACCGCGCTCAACCTTCGCGTGACGGTACCGCCCAATGCCGACCTGTCCGCAGGCGATCCGATCGAGTTCGACATCCTCTATGTCTGTTCAGGGATCGGAATCGATAGCGTCAGTACGCCTACCCGGCTTGCCGATGCCATCCGGGTGAACGTGAACACCGTCAGCGCGCTCCAGGCCTACTATGCCGGGGCAGCGCTGAATTTCGGCGAGATCGGGGACGCGACTACCGCGCAGGTCACGGCCGCGCCCGCCAGCTATACGACATCATCGTCCAATTCGGTTCGGGTGAAGAGCTCCGGCCCGTATGAGGTACGGGTGCAGTCCCAGAACAATTTTCGCCTGACGTTTCCCGGCGGCTCGCTTGCGGACACGTCGCAGACGATCCGGTACCAGGCGCGGTTCCTCGGGACCAACGTCACTTCGAACAGCAGCTTCGGCACCAGGACCTGCCAGCGTGCAGGCGTCAGCGGTTCGGCAGGGACGCTCCCGATCACCGCGACTCTGCTGGAAGGCGGGGCAGGGAAGGCGCCGTCCGAAAATTATGCCGATGTCGTTACCGTGACCTTCACGCCAGTGGTCACGGCCTCGTCCGCGCTCAGCTGCTCGGCGCTCTGACGCTAACTTCCGATATAGATGGTCGTGACGTCCGGTAGCCTCCTTTTGGCCGCCAGCTAAATATCGGTCGGGGCCGAGGTCGGCCAGAAGAGGATCAACGGAGCGAGGGACGTTCCGGCCCATTCTCGGAGACCGACCATGAAGAAGATTGCTTTCACCGCCCTGGCCGCCGTTGCTGCGATCGTTGCTACGCCCGCTTTCGCCCAGGCATCGGGTACGGTCGATGTGACCGGCACCGTCGCTTCGAAGTGCGCCACGGTCGGCACGATCAGCGGCACCATCAGCCTCGGTGAACTCGCCAAGGCGAACGGCACGGTCGAGAGCGCCTTCCCCAACGCCACCGGCGGCCTGTCCCGCCAGTTCACTGTTCGCTGCACCGGCGCCAACCCGGTCCTGTCGGTCAATGCCAGCGCCCTGCTGAACAGTGCGGTAACCAGTCCGGCTTCGGGCTACACCAATACGGTGCACTACACCGCAACCCTGTCGGCAGCTGCTGCAGGCACGACGGGTGCTACGGCCAGCGCCGCCGATACGTCGAATGTCAGCGGCGCCACGACCGCGGCGATCAACGGCCGCCTTTCGGCTGCTGCGAACAACCTGACGCTGGTGATCTCCAACGGCAACACCACCGATGCGGCCGCAGTGCTCGAGGCTGGCACCTATGCCGGCTCCGTCGCGGTCCAGGTCACGCCCGCAGCCTGAAGTCGCTGCCGGGGAGCGGTCCTTGCGGATCGCTCCTCGCACAAGGAGTTGAAATGTCGGCAATCGAGCTCAGAGCCCGTGCGGCTCGGCTGAAGGACCTGGCGCTTCGGTCCAAGGACGAAGATGCCAGGACCGAGCTATTGTATCTTGCCGACGAATATGAGCGTGCGGCCCGATTTCACGAGGCAGGCGCAGCTTCGGTCGCAGTCACGACCTTTCCCCATTGAACCACACCGCTCTTGCGGCTTTTAGCATCTGGCGGGGCGCTGGCGGTCCCGCGAGTTGCGTTCAGGCCGCGTCCTGCAGCACTGGGCGGGAATGGTGAAAGGACAGGGTGTGAGCCTCAAGCGAAAAGTCTCGGTCGTTGTTGCGGCGCTGCTTGCCTTTTTGGGGCTGAGCGGCGTCATCTACGCCATGACGGTGCAGCCGGTTGTGATCGACCTCACGACGGCCGGTCGCGGCATGAGCCAGATATTGACCGTCGAAAACACCTTTGATCGGCCGCTGCCCGTGGAGACGCGGATCGAAGGGCTGAACCTTACGCCCGACGGCGTCGCCGCTACGGGGAGCGATCCTGGGGATCTGGCCGTCTTCCCGCCCCAGGCTATCATCCAGCCAGGTCAGCGCCAGACCTTTCGGGTCCAGTATGTCGGCGATCCTGCGCTTGCCGCCAGCAAGCATTACTATGTGACGGTGGCGCAGCTTCCCGTGCAACTCGCCCAAGGCGAATCGAACATTCAGCTGCTCTATAACTTCCAGGTACTGGTCAGTGTCTCGCCCGACGGTGCCAAACCGGCGCTCCAGATTGGCGCAGCCGAGGTGGGCACCAACGCCGACGGCAAGCCGGTGCCCGTAATCACCGTCAGCAATCCGGCCGGCGCGCATGGTTATCTGTCCCGCGGAAGATTGCGGATCGTGCAGTTTGACGCGGCCGGCAAGGAGCTTTTCCGTCGTCAGCTCTCTGGACCCGAAGTGCAGCAGACGGTCGGCTACGGGCTCGTCGGTGCCGGGCAGACCCGCCGCATCACCATCCCGATCGAGCTGCCGCAGCAAGGGGGACGGATTGAGGCCGAGTTTACTGCGGACTAAGTCGCTGTCTCGATCACGGCTGATCGTCGCCGCTCTGGCGACAGGGCTGCTTATGCCTGCCAGCGCGATGGCGCAGGCAGGCGAGGGTCGGGTCGTGCTTCTTCCCGATGAGGATCCGGCGACACCTGCCGCCAACCCGACGGGAAAGCCGGTGGTTCTGACGACGCCGTTGATGGACGGCGCCACCTATGTCGGTGACATCACCATCACGATCGATGCCGCCGACCGAATTGAGTTCTCGGCGGCACGACTGCTGGAACTGCTGGGGAAAAGCATCGACGCGCGCCGGATCGAGGATCTTCGCGGCGAACTCGGCCGCACCGGCGCTCTGAGCACCAGCAGCCTCCAGCGGGTAGGCATCGGCATTCGCTACAATCCTCAGGCCCTGCAGGTGGAACTGGAGATTGCCGCGGAGGCGCGGGCATCGCGATCGCTCCAACTCAGCGACATCAACCGGGCGGCGATCGGCACCTTTGCCGAGCCCGCGCGGGTAAGCGCATATATGAACATACGCGGGTCCATCGATTATTCCTATCAGGGGCAGGATCGCGGGCTGGCCACGCCGGTCATGTTCCTGGACGGCGCCGCGCGCGTCAGCGGAGTGGTCCTGGAAAGCGAAGCCAACTGGCAGCCGGGTGTCGGCGGGGTAGACTTCCAGCGTCGTGGCACGCGGCTCGTGTACGACGATCTCGACGACCTGATCCGCTGGAGCGCCGGCGATCTCATTCCTCTCGGCCGAGGCTTCCAGTCCTCACCGGAGATGGCGGGCGTGTCGATCTTCCGCTCCTACACCGTGCTCGATCCGCAAACGGTGGTCAGACCACGCGGCGGACGCAGCTTCCAGCTAAATCGCCGATCGACCGTGGAGGTTCGCGTCAACGAACAACTCGTGCGACGCATCGAGCTTGAGCCCGGAAATTACGATCTGCGCGATTTCCCCTTCACTCAAGGGGCGAATGACATCCGCTTGACCATCACCGACGATGCAGGCCGGGTCGACACGCTGCGTTACAACCTCTTCCTCGACCAGACACAGCTGGCGGAGGGATTAAGCGAGTTCGGCCTCTACGCAGGTGTGCTCGCGCCGCTCGGCCTTCGCGGTCCGAACTACAGCGACGAATTCGCGGCTACCGGCTTCTACCGGCGGGGTCTTACCGACCGGCTTACGCTTGGCGGCAACTTCGAAGTCGATGGCGGCGGCTGGCTGGCGGGCGCAGAGGCCGTGATCGGCACCGGCTTCGGATCGCTCGCCACCTACGTGGCGGGTTCTCGCGTCGAGCGGTTCGGCGCAGGTTGGGCGACCCTGGTGAACTTCCAGCGCCCCATCACCCGCGCCAACGGACAATCGGACACGCTGTCGCTCTCGCTGGAGGCACGAAGCCGCAACTTCGGCCCGATCGGCACGGTCCTGCCGTTGAACCGCTTCAGGTACGAGGTCGGGGCCGGCTACAGCCGAACGCTTTCGGACAGCCTCTATGCGGGTGTCGACGGGCGCTTCTCCAAGGGGCGCGATACGCAGAGCGACGTTCACAGCGTTCGGGCAAGCATGGGCTGGCGCATCAGCCCGGACCTCGGCTTCACTGCCGATGCTCGCTACGAGCGGGACGGCTTCGGCAGACACGTCGGCGCGTCCCTGTCGCTGACCTACCAGCTCAGCCGTCGCTCGAACCTGCGGGCCGATTATGACACCCGCTTCAATCGGGCGCGCGTTTCGTACCAGACCTATTCGGGCACGGGTACGGGCTCCTACAACATCAACGCCGATGTTGAGCGGAGCGACTTCGGCCTCGGCGCCACGGTCAACGCCAATTATTTCCACAATCGCGCGGAGCTTGGCCTGAGCCATTTCGGCACCTTCGACGGCGAATTCGGTCCCACCAGCCAGCGCACCTCGGTTCGGTTCGGAAGCTCACTGGCCTTTGCCGATGGTGCAGTGTCGATGGGTCGCCCCGTATTCGACAGTTTCGCCATCGTGCGGGCACATCGATCGCTCAAGGGTGCAGAAGTGCTGCTGGACCCCAGCGAAGCCGGTCCATCCGCAACAACGGGGAAACTCGGCACGGCAATCTACCCGAGCCTGAGTTCCTATAGCGAGCGCACGATCATCATCGATGCGCCGGAGGCACCATCGGGTGTGGACCTGGGGCAGGGGACGTTCCGTTTGCTGCCGCCCTACCGCGGCGGTTATCTGCTGACAGTCGGATCCGACTATTCCGTCAGCGCAATTGGCCGCCTGATAACCCGGCAGGGCGGACCCGTCTCACTGGTCGCAGGGAGCGCAACCGAAGTGGCGCATCCTGAGCGCGAGCCCGTTGCATTGTTCACGAACGCCGATGGCCGGTTCGGTGTCACGGGACTTGCACCCGGCCGCTGGCGGATCGCCATGCTCGATCCGGAGGAAAGCCTGTTCGAGATCGTGGTGCCCGAAAATGCCGAAGGCGTCTTGCGCCTCGGCGACGTTTCACCCGTTCGGCGATGAAGCTTGCGACGCCCGCTTGCGGCGATCACGCCGCTCGTCTAGTCACGTCCGCGGGCCCCCGTGGTGGAATTGGTAGACGCGCTCGACTCAAAATCGAGTTCCGTGAGGAGTGTCGGTTCGAGTCCGACCGGGGGCACCATCTTCGAAAGGTCAGGCGATGAACCGGCCCGAGCAGACCGACAAGGCCGACCTGCTGGACCTCGAATCGGCGCGTGAGCTCGGCGAGGTTGCCTATCGTCGTGATCGCCTCCTCGCTGCTTTGACACTTATCGCCGGATGCGGGCTTGCGATTGCGCTGCCATTCGCGTTGCGGGCGGGAGCTGAATTCTTCCTTCCCGTAACCGCTGCGCTAGTGATCGCAGTTGCCTTGGTGCCGATGCTGGAATGGCTGGAACGTCGCGGCCTGCCGTCCGGTCTCTCAGCCTTGTTCTGCGTCATGTTCCTGATCGTCGCCGCCAACGTGGCGATCGCATCCATAGTGCTCCCGGCCGCCGAGTGGGTGCAGTTGATACCCGAGCGGATCGGCCGCATTCGCGAAACGCTGGCGCCGCTGCTGGATGTTTATGCGAATCTGGAGCGCTTCGTCGACGATATCGTCGCCCAATTCGGGCAGGGCGGGAGCGGCAACCAGCGCACGGTGACGGTCGAGACACCCAATTCGGTGATCGACATCATCGCGACTTCGGCTCCGCATGCCGCCGTCCAGCTCTTCTTCGCCATCCTGGTGATCTTCTTCTTCCTCGCTGGTTGGACGAGGATGCGCAAGCATACCATCACCGGCCGGGCGAGCTTCGGCGGGGCGCTCACCACAGCGCGCGTGATCCAGCAGGTGGTCGACTCGACGGCCACCTATCTGGGCACCATCACGGTGGTGAACATCTCGATCGGCCTGGTGGTAGCGCTGGCGCTATGGGCGATCGAGATGCCGACGCCGCTGATGTGGGGCGGCATCGTCGCGATGCTGAACTACATCCCTTATCTCGGCCCGATCGCATCCACCTTGCTGCTCGCACTGGGTGGGCTGATGGTATTTCCCGATCCCTGGTACGCGCTTCTCCCCGCCGCCCTGTTCGCGGTGATCCACCTTGTGGAGGCGAATGTGCTCACGCCGTCGATCGTCGGGCGCAGGCTGACCATCAACCCCTTGCTGATCCTCATCTCGCTCAGCTTCTGGGCGTGGGTGTGGGGAACGACCGGTGCGCTGCTCGCCGTTCCGCTGCTGATCATCACGCGCACGGTGCTGGCAGCGGCGGGAAAGCCGGACATCGCCGGCTTCTTGTTCGAGGACGGCACCCTCACGGCGGCCGTGCACGAAGAATCTGTGGATGAATCGGCGCTTTCGTGAAAAGCGCGCGTCACTTGCTTGACACCCCAGCGGGTGTCGATTAGTCGCCGCCCCACACCAAGCGGGTGTAGCTCAGTTGGTTAGAGCGCCGGCCTGTCACGCCGGAGGTCGCGGGTTCGAGCCCCGTCACTCGC
>CAKTFL010000047.1 GCA_934555855.1 uncultured Sphingomonas sp.
TTTGGCGCGGCGGACGCGGACCGTTCCGGCACCATGTCCCGCGACGAATTCGCGACCACCGCGCCCAAGCGCAAGGCGCGCGCCCGCGTGAACTGCCCTCCCGTTGCCGCCCCGCGGGACGAAGACGGCTAGGCCCGGCGTATCAGCCCAGCCATTCCGCAAGCGCCGCGCGAGCGCGGTCGGTATACATCTTCTTGCGATCGGCCTTCTTCGTCCGGCCCTCGATCGGCGGGAACAGGCCGAAATTGACGTTCATCGGTTGGTAGGTCTCAACCTCCGCGTCGCCAGTGACATGCGCCAGCAGGGCGCCGAGAGCGGTTTCGCGCGGCGGTGACGTCATGGTGCGTCCCGCCAACTCGGCAGCCGCGAAGCGCCCGGCGAGAAGCCCGATCGCGGCGCTCTCGATATAACCCTCGCAGCCGGTGATCTGCCCCGCGAAGCGCACGTTAAGCCGCGACTTCAGCCGCAGGTTGCGGTCGAGCAATTCGGGCGAACGGATGAAGGTGTTCCGATGCAGGCCGCCCAGCCGGGCGAACTCCGCCCTTTCCAGCCCGGGGATCGTGCGGAACAGCCGCACCTGCTCGGCATGGCGCAGCTTGGTCTGGAAGCCGACGATGTTCCACAAGGTGCCGGCCGCATTGTCCTGGCGCAGTTGGACCACCGCATAGGGCCAGCGGCCGGTGCGAGGATCGTCAAGGCCGACGCCTTTCATCGGACCATAGCGGAGCGTATCGACGCCCCGCTCCGCCATGACCTCGACCGGCATACATCCCTCGAAATAGGGCGTGTCGCGCTCCCACTCCCGGAACTCGGTTTTCTCACCGTCGATCAGGCCCTGGTGGAACGCCAGATATTCGTCCTTGCTGAGCGGGCAGTTGATGTAGTCCGTGCCGTCGCCCTTGTTCCAGCGCGACTGGAACCAGGCCACCTCCATATCGATCGAGTCACGGTGGACGATGGGAGCGATCGCGTCGAAAAAGGCGAGCGAGTCCCGGCCGGTCGCTCTAACGATCGCGTCCGCGAGCGACGGCGCCGTGAGCGGGCCGGTGGCGATGATCGCGGGGCCGTCGGGCAGGGTGTCGACACGCTCGCGCACCAGCGTCACGCGCGGATGGTTGGCCAGCGCCTCGGTCACGTTAGCCGAAAACCCGTCCCGGTCTACCGCCAGCGCAGATCCTGCCGGCACCCGCGCCCGATCCCCTTCGCGCAGGATCAGCGAGTCCATCACGCGCATCTCCTGATGCAGCAACCCGACTGCGTTCGAGTCGGCGTCGTCCGACCGGAAGCTGTTCGAGCAGACCAGCTCCGCGAGCGAGTCGCCATGATGGGCGGGCGTGGTCTCGCCGGTGCCGCGCATTTCAGACAGGCGGACGTTGAACCCGGCTTCTGCAAGCTGCCAGGCGGCTTCCGACCCGGCAAGGCCGCCGCCGATCACGTGAATATCATGGGACATGGATTTGTGGTTCTAGGCCTCGGGACGAGCAATGCAACGCATTGCGACGCCTCGCGTTGTTGGGCGGTCCGGGGGACGCAAGCAGGAGTAGCCCATGTTCCGCATCACGTTCGCCATCGCTGCGATGGCGCTTCCCGTCGCGGCCAGTGCCGCCCCGCCGGCCATCTCCGGCACGACCTTCATCAAGAAGGCCGGTGCGAGCGATCAATACGAGATCCAGTCCAGCCGTCTGGTGACCGGATCCACCAACGCCAAGGTCCGCGATTTCGCCGAGCAGATGATCCGCGATCACACGAAGAGCACCGGCGAGGTAAAGGCGGCCGCGCGTCAAGCCGGCCTTACCGTGCCCCCGCCGGCGCTTGAACCGATGCAGGCGCGCATGATCGCGGAACTGCGCCGAACCCCGGTCAGCCGCCGCGACACGGTATATATCACCCAGCAGAAGCGCGCCCACCAGATGGCGCTCGAGCTGCACCGCGGCTATGCAGCGGACGGCAAGGTCGCACCCTTGAAGGCGGCGGCCGGCCAGATCGCGCCGGTGGTGCAGCATCATATCGAGGAATTGAACCGGATGTGAGGCGGCGCGGGCCGGCTACCCCAGGGGCAAGCCGGCCCGGACCTCCCGGTTCAGAACGTGACGGGTTCCAGCACCTGACCGTCATCGCCCCGCTTTAACGGGCTATAGGCGATCACGGTTTCCAGGCTGAGCGGCGCGTACAGATGCGGGAACAGCTGCCCGCCTCGCGAATGCTCCCACTTCACCACCTCGCCCTGCGCTTCCAGGTCCACCGCGGCGAGCCACAGTTCTTCCTGCCCGGCAAAGTGCTTGTCCACCGTCTCGGTCAGCTGGTCGCGTGTCGAGAGGTGAATATAGCCGTCCCGCTTGTCGACGTCCGACCCGGCAAAGCTGCCCTCATGCTCCAGCGCGTCCATCTCGCCCTTAGTGAGCACCTTGTACGCGGTCAGGACCTTCTCGGCGGTTGGCTCGCTCAATCCTCGTCTCCCGTTTCGTCCACCGACTCGTCCATCGTCTGCGGGCCGGTGCCGTCATCGACCATCAGCTGATCCACGGCGGCAACGGGGGGCGCCTCGGAGCGTTCCGCCGCGACGATAGCTTCGGCCTCGTTTTCGGGCTCTTCCTCCTCGTCGATACGGGCAGCGGAGACGACATGCTCGTTGTCGGCGACGTTGAACAGGCGGACGCCGGCGCTGCCGCGCCCGATCACCCGCGTGTCGCCGACCGACATGCGGATCAGCTTGGCCTGGTCGGTGACCAGCATCAGCTGCTCGCCGTTATGCGCGGGGAAGCTCGCCACCACCGGGCCGTTCCGGTCAGACGACACGATGTTGGTGATGCCCTGGCCGCCGCGATTGGTGCGGCGATACTCGAAGGCGCTGGTCCGCTTGCCATAACCATTCGCGGTGACGGTCAGGATGAACTCCTCCGCCGCTTCGAACGCGGCCATGCGATCGGCATCCAGCGTGACCTCGCGCTCGCCCTCCTTCCACGGGGCGGCGCGGAGATAGGCCTCGCGCTCTTCCGTCGTCGCCGCGAAGCCGTGAAGGATCGACAGCGAGATCACCTCGTCCCCCTTGGCGAGGCTGACGCCGCGCACGCCCGTGGAGGTGCGGCTCTGGAACTCGCGCACGTCGGTGGCGGCGAAGCGGATCGCCTTGCCGCACTTGGTCGCGAGCAGGACATCGTCCTCCTCGGTCAGCAGCGCCACGCCGATCAGCCGGTCCTCGCTGCCCTCCTCGAAGCGCATGGCCAGTTTGCCGTTCGACGGGATGTTCGCGAAGGCGTCCATCGAGTTGCGGCGCACGGTGCCGTTGGCGGTCGCGAACATGACGTGCAGCTCGCCCCATTTCGCCTCATCCTCCGGCAGCGGCAGCACGGTGGAGATGGTCTCGCCCGGCGCCAGCGGCAGCAGGTTGATCATCGGCCGCCCGCGCGTCGCCGGTCCGCCCTCCGGCAGGCGCCACACCTTCATCCGATAGACCTTGCCCGCCGTCGAGAAGAACAGGACCGGGGTGTGGGTGGAGGTGACGAACAGGCTGGTGATCGCATCCTCGTCCTTGGTCGCCATGCCGGCGCGGCCCTTGCCGCCGCGGCGCTGCGCGCGAAAGGTGTCGAGCGGCGTGCGCTTGATATAGCCCTGGACCGTGACGGTCACGACCATGTCCTCGCGCTCGATCAGGTCCTCGTCGTCGATACCCTCGGCAGCGGCGGCGATCTGCGAGCGGCGCGGCGTTGCGAACTGGTCGCGGATCGCACGAAGCTCGCCGCGCATCACCTCGTACAGCTTGGCGCGGTCGGCCAGGATCGCCAGCAGCTCGGCGATCGAGGCGGCGAGCTGTTCCAGCTCCTCGCCGATTTCCTCACGGCCGAGCGCGGTCAGGCGATGAAGGCGCAGGTCCAGGATCGCCTTCACCTGCGTGTCGGACAGGCGATAGGTTTCGCCCATCGCCTCGCTTTCAACCGCCTCGACCAGCCGCAGATAGCCGGCGACCTGTTCGATCGGCCATTCACGGTCGAGCAGCGCCTGACGCGCCGCCGCGGGGCTGGCGGAACCACGGATGATCCGCACCACCTCGTCCAAGTTGGTGACCGCGATGACGAGTCCGAGCAGGATATGGGCGCGGTCGCGCGCCTTGTTCAGCTCGAACTTGGCGCGGCGGGTGATGACCTGTTCGCGGAACTGGACGAACGCCTGGATGATGTCCTTGAGGTTCAGCAATTCCGGCCGGCCGCCGCGAATGGCGAGCATGTTGGCGGAGAAGCTCGACTGGGCCGGCGTGTGCCGCCACAGCTGGTTCAGCACCACCTCCGGCGTCGCATCGCGCTTCAGGTCGATGACGATGCGGACGCCCTCGCGGTTCGACTCGTCGCGAATGTCGCTGACGCCCTCGATCCGCTTGTCCTTGGCCGCTTCGGCGATCTTTTCGACCAGGCCGTTCTTGCCGGTCTGGTAGGGAATTTCGGTCAGCACGATCGACTGGCGGTCGCCGCGCCCGCTTTCGATCTCGTGGCGCGAGCGGACGATGATCGAGCCGCGGCCCGTATTGTAGGCGGACCGCGCGCCCGCCTTGCCCAGGATGATCGCGCCGGTCGGGAAGTCCGGCCCCGGCACGATCTCCATCAGCTCCTCGGCCGTGATCGCGCCGTTTTCGATGTAGGCCAGGCAGGCGTCGACCACTTCGCCCAGATTGTGCGGCGGGATGTTGGTGGCCATGCCGACCGCGATGCCACCGGCGCCGTTGACCAGCAGGTTCGGGAATTGCGCCGGCAGCACCTGCGGCTCGCGCTCGGACGCGTCGTAGTTGGGCTGGAAGTCGACCGTGTCCTTGTCCAGGTCGTCCAGCAGATAGTTCGCCGCTTTGGCAAGCCGCGCCTCGGTGTAGCGCATCGCCGCGGGCGGATCGGGGTCCATCGAGCCGAAATTGCCCTGGCCGTCGATCAGCGGCACCCGCATCGACCAGTCCTGTGCCATGCGGGCCAGGGCGTCGTAGATCGCGCTGTCGCCGTGGGGGTGATATTTACCCATCACGTCGCCGACGATGCGGGCGGACTTGCGATAGGGCCGGCCGGCGACAAAGCCGCTTTCCGCGGCCGAGTAGAGGATGCGGCGGTGCACCGGCTTCAGGCCGTCGCGCACATCGGGCAGGGCGCGCGCGACGATGACGCTCATCGCATAGTCGAGATAGCTCGACTTCATTTCGTCGACGATGGAAATGGGCGCGATATCGGGAGTATCGGCGAGGGTGGTCGTCTCGTCGGCCAACTGCAATTCCTGTGTGTGATTCAGGTTACGATGTAGGGAGTGAGGCCCCGAATGTCACGCGCGCGTACGCGTGCGCGCGAGTGTGAAGCTGTCGCGCCAACAGGCCCGAAATGAGGTGAAGTAGAGAAAGTGGAGAGCTGAAACGCTTTTCGTCCACTCCTCCACTTCACGAGCAGGCGAGCGTGGACGGGAGAAGCGAGCGATCATTCTCGCACCCTGCCATGGCAGCAGCCGTGTAGGACAGGCCCGTACGCCTCAGGGCGTGATTTCCGTGCCCTCCCAGTCGAACAGCCTGCCGCTGTCGGGCGCCTTCAGCCCGTCGATCACGTCCAGCAGCTGCACCGCCGCCCGGCCGGGATCGAACAGCTGGTCGGGGCGGACGTTCGCCTGAAACGGCTTGGACAGCCGGGTGTCGACCGTGCCCGGATGCAGCGCGACGACGATGGAGCGGTCGTTGCGGCGCTTTTCCTCGATTGCCAGGGTGCGGACGAGCTGGTTCAGCGCCGCCTTGGCAGCGCGATAGCTGTACCAGCCACCCAGCCGGTTGTCGCCGATCGAGCCGACCCGCGCCGACAGCACCGCGAAGACGCAGCGCCCCGTTTTCGGCATGCGGGGCAGGAAATGCTTGGCGACCAGCGCCGGCCCGATCGCGTTGATGGCGAAGCTGCGCGCCAGCCATGCGGGGTCTAGCTCGCGCATCGACTTCTCCGGCCCTTGACCGTCCTCATGGAGCAGGCCGGTCGCGAGGATCACCAGCTCGGGCGTGACCGTCAACGAGGTCGCTGCCGCCGCGATGCTCGCCTCGTCGGTCAGGTCGAGCTCCGGCCGGGAAAAGGCGCGAACCGGCGTGCCCTCCTCCTTCAGCGCCTCAATCAGGGCGTCGCCGATGCCGCCCGACGCGCCAATCACGACCGCCGTCATGAGCGAACGAACCGCCACTGGGCGTCGCCGCTCGTCGCATCGTCGAAGCGATAGCCGTCGGTGTCGAACCCCTTCATGTCGTCGGCCCGCTCGATGCGGTTCTCGACCAGCCAGCGGGCCATCATCCCGCGCGCCTGCTTGGCGTGAAAGGACACGAACTTCGCTTCCGGCCCCTCGCGAAAGTCCACGGCGATCACCCGCAGGGCCGCCGGCAGCAGCCCGCGAACCGCGGCGAAATATTCCTGGCTTGCGAGGTTCAGGATCGTATCGGACCCTTCCTGCTCCAGGTCGCGGACGAGCAATGTCGCGATCCGGTCACTCCACCATTCGGTCAGCTTCGCCTTTCGCGGTGCCCAGCGCGTGCCCATCTCCAGCCGATAGGGCCGGATCGCGTCCAGCGGCCTCAACAGCCCATAAAGCCCCGACAGCAGCCGCACATGGTCCTGCGCGAACCCGATCGCCTCCGGCTCCAGCGTATGGGCATCGAGCCCGGTGTATACGTCGCCGGCAAAGGCGAATATCGCCGCGCGCTCCGGAGCGTTCGCGAAGTCGCGAAACCGCTCGGCATTCAGCTTGGCCAGGGCAGGCGAAATCTTCATCAGCTCCGACAGGCGCTTCTGCGGCAGCCGGGCGGCGGCGCGGGCCAGCGTTTCGGCCTCCGCCAGCAGCCGCGGACGGGTTTCCTCCAGCTCGGGCAGGGGTGTGTCGTAGTCGAGCGTCTTGGCGGGGGAGAGCAGGGCGATCATCGTGGAGCAGCGCCTACCCGCCGCGCGGCGTGCGTTCAATCTCGGTTCAGCGTCCCTCGCCCAGCGGGTGCGGGACAGGCGCAGGTCGCTTGAACACCGATGCGCCCGGCTTTAGATGCCCTTCACCACAATGGCGGCGCCGCCGCTTCAGGAGAGTTTCCCGATGAAGACCATGTCCAAGCTCGCTCTCGCGGCGGCGCTTTCGACCGGCCTGGCGCCGATGGTGGCCGCGCCCGCAACTGCGGCGAAGAAGGAAGAGGCGAAGCCGGGCTACAAGCTCAGCCCCGAGGTGCTGAAGGTCGCCAAGCCGGCCCAGGACGCGATCGCCGCCAATGATTACGCCACGGCGGAAACCAACGTCGCCGCGGCCGAGGCGGCGGTGAAGACCGACGACGACAAGTACGTCACCGCTGCGCTTCGCTACGATCTGGAGCAGCGCAAGATCGCCGCCGCCCAGCAGGCGAACCCGAACGCGCCGGTGGACGAGACCAAGCTGGCGGGTCCGTTGACCGTGCTGCTGAACAGCCCCAACACCCAGCCAGATGCCAAGGCGCGCTATGCCTATCGCCTCGGCGCGCTGAACTACCAGAGCAAGCGCTATCCTGTCGCGATCCAGTATCTGCAACAGGCCAAGCAGCTCGGCTACAACGACGCCAACCTGCCGCTGCTGCTGGTCAAGTCGAAGGTGGACGGCGGTGACGTGAAGGGTGGGCTCAGCGACATGCAGGCGGTGGTCCAGCAGTCGACGGCTGCCGGGCAGAAGGCGCCGGAGGCCTATTACCGCTTCGCCATCAGCAAGGCGAACGGCGCCGGCCTGAAGCCCGAGACGCTGACCTGGCTGACCAGCTATGTGAAGGCGTATCCCACCGCGAAGAACTGGCGCGACGTGGCGGTCATGTTCGGCCTCCAGCAGGGTTCGGTCGTGACGCTCGACAAGGATCAGCGGGTCGACGTGTACCGGCTGCTCCGCATGGCCAACGCACTGGCCGACCAGTCGCACTATCTCGATTACGCCCAGACGACCCGCGATCGCGGCCTGCCGGGCGAGACCGTTTCGGTGCTTCAGGAAGGCATCGCCAAGGGCAAGGTGCCCAATGACGCCACCACCAAGAAATTCCTGGCGACCGCCCAGGCTTCGGCCAAGGCGGAAGGGTCTCTGACCGGGTCGGAGGCGAAGGCCAAGACGGCGGCCGACGGCAAGCTCGCCGAGCAGACCGGCGACGGCTATATGGGCCAGTCGAACTGGACCAAGGCGGCCGAGATGTACCGGCTGGCCCTGTCCAAGGGTGCTGCCAATGCCGATCAGGTCAATACCCATCTGGGCATCGCGCTGGCCCATGCCGGCGACAAGGCCGGTGCGGAACAGGCGTTCGCGGCCGTGAAGGGCTCGCCCCGCGCCGAGCTCGCGCAGCTGTGGACGGCGTATCTGAACCAGTCCGCGGCCTGATCGGGATGCGGGAGCGGGCCGATCGCCCGCTCCCGCAATCCTCAGTCGACCGACACCGGAATCCCCGACATCGACTTGGCGGTCCTGATCGTCAGCGACGTCTTGACGCTGGCGACATTGGGAGCCGGGGTCAGGTGAGTGGTCAGGATCTCCTGAAAGCTTTTCAGGTCCGCCGCGACGATCTTCAAGATGAAGTCGATCTCACCATTCAGCATGTGACATTCCCGCACCTCGGGAATGCCTGCGACATGCTCTTCGAACGCGTTCAGGTCATGCTCCGCCTGACTGCGTAGCGACACCATGGCGAACACGGTGATCGGGTAGCCGAGCCGTCCCGGATCGAGATCGGCATGATAGCCGCGAATGGCGCCGGCTTCCTCCAGCGCGCGCACGCGACGTAGGCAGGGCGGGGCGGTGAGGCCGACGCGTTCCGCCAGTTCGACATTCGTCATGCGCCCATCTTCCTGAAGAAGCGACAGAATATGGCGGTCGATCCGGTCGAGAGGCATTGAAGGCTTCCAGGTCTAAATGTCACGAATATCGCGTTGTCCGTTAAGATAATTGCGCCAAAACGCAATTGTCCCACATTGCTACGCGACGAAATGGTCCATTCCGCGAAACCATTCGTCTCGCTAATGCCGCTCCGTTAAGGTCTGGGCGGCTAGGGTCGTCCGGCTCCGCTCGGGTACAGGACTTGCGACTTCGTGCGTTTCGATGACAGCCTGAAGACGGTACTGGCGGCTGACATGTCGACGGGGTTCGGCGCGGCGGCTGCCTGGCGCCAGCTGGTCGACCTGATGAGCCGGGGACGGATCGCGGCCGACGAGCCGGCGCTCGCCCGCCTGAGGCTGCTGCGCCCGGCGGTGCCCCAGCCGGTACGCGTCGCGAGCGCGCGGACGATCGCCCAGGCCGGTCCGGGTGCCAGGCTGGTGAGCTTCTTTGCCGAGGACGATCTTGCGGTGGCGGCGCCCGTTGTCCGCGCCGCGTCCTTGCCCGCGAAGGACTGGCTGGACCTGCTGCCTCGCCTGACCCCATCGCTGCGCGCGGTGTTGCGCCACCGCCGCGACCTGCCCGCCGAGGTGGTACGCGGCCTTGCGAGTTTCGGACGCGTGGATTTCGTCATTGAGGGCGCACCCGCGCCGGTGCCCGATGCACCGCGCAGCGACACGCCGTTTCAGCCGCTGGGCGACGTCGCGCTCGGCCTGCCGGGGGTTGCCGAGGCGCTGCGCCGGCGCGAGGAGACAGGCGGGAGCGACATCCCGCCCGCGCCGACCGAACCCAATGGC
>CAKTFL010000048.1 GCA_934555855.1 uncultured Sphingomonas sp.
GAACCGGGCGGTCGGGGGGACGTCGACCGTGGGCAGCACCCCGCGCGCCTGCTCGTTCAGGCCGAAGACGAAAGCGAGCACGGCGGCGATGGCGTGATACAGGTCGTCGCGGACCTCCTGCCCCTCGCGGCTGGTATAATAGACCGCGCGGGCGAGCGCCGGATATTCCAGCACGGGCACCGTCACCTCCCGGGCGATCTCGCGGATCGCGAGCGCGGTGGCGCCGCGCCCCTTGGCGACGACCACCGGCACCTGATCGCGCCCGCGATCGTAGCGCAGCGCGACGGCGAAATGGGTCGGGTTGGTCAGCACCACATGTGCCTCGGCCACGGCTTTCCTGGCCGAATTGTTCAGCATCTCACGCTGGCGGGCGCGGATATGGCCCTTGGCCTCGGGCGAGCCCTCGCTTTCCTTGTGCTCGTCCTTTATCTCCTGCTTGGTCATCCGCAGCTTGCTCAGCCGCTGCCAGATCTGCATCGGCACATCGAAGCCGGCGATCAGCACCAGCCCGCCCGCCATCGCGAACAGGATGCCGGTGAAGGTGTCGTCAAGCGACCGGAGCGCCGCGCCGAGATCGGAGGATGAGGCGAGGCCCAGCGTGCTGCGCGACGCCTTCCACAGCATCCAGCCGCCGATCGCGCCGAGCAGCACCACCTTGAGCAGCGACTTGCCGAGCTCCGTCCAGCCCTGCATCCCGAAGATGCGCTTCAGGCCGGAAGCGGGGTTGATCCGGTTCGCCTTGGGCGCGAGCAGCCCGGCGTTGAAGTCGATGGAGCCGAGTCCCACTTGGCTGGCGATCGCCGCCAGCACCGTGATCGCGAACAGGGTGCCGAGCGGCATCGCCAGCTTCCATCCCGCCTCGACCAGAGGGCGGAAGGGGGACCAGTCCTCCACGTCCGCGCGCCCGAACTGGAAACTCGCCGCCATGATGCCGGCACAACCGCGCATCAGCGCCGGGCCGAAGGCGACCAGCCAGCCGACGCCGGCCAGCACGGTCAGCGCGGTCGCGAAATCCTTCGACTTGAGGATGTTGCCGTCATCGCGCGCCTGCTTGCGGCGCTTGGGAGTCGGGGCTTCCGTCTTTTCGCCGAACTCTTCGCTCATGGAAGGGGGCTCATGAAAGGGCGCTCATCAGCCGAGCACCAGATTCTGCGCGGCGGCGAGACTTTCGCGAATGATGACCAGCATGTAGTCGCCCATCGCCGGAAAGGCGATGGCGAGCGCGATGACGCCCACCGCCAGGCTGGCGGGCAGGCCGACCGCGAACAGGTTCATCGACGGCGCGGCCCGGCTCATCATGCCCATCACGAGGTTGAGGCTGAGCAGCAGGAACCCGACCGGCAGCGCCAGCAGCAGCCCGGCCAGGAAGGTATAGCCGCCGAACAGCGCGATGTTCTTAAGGTGCGCGGCGTCCAGCCAGGCGGCGCCGGGCGGCAGCGCGTCATAGCTTTTTACCAGCATCTCCACGAGCACGAGGTGCCCATCGACCGACAGAAAAAGCAGCGTCAGCATGATCGTGAAGAACTGGCCGAGCGCGGGGCTGGGGCGGCCGTTCTGCGGATCGATCGCGCTGGCGAAGCCGATGCCCATCGACGTGCCGATCAGCTCGGACGCTACCAGCGGCGCGGCAAAGGCGGTTTGAAGGATAAAGCCGATCGCGAGGCCCACCAGCGCCTCCGAGGCGACCGCCAGGAACGTGGCCACACCGAAGATCTGCGGCGGCGGTACGATCGGATGCGTGCCGAGGACGAGGAACGCGATCGCACCCGCCGCCGACACGCGCACGGGCAGCGGGATCGACACGGCGCCGAACACCGGCGCGGTGATGAACGCCGCGCCGATCCGGATCATGACGAAGATCACCGCCCAGATCTGCGGCTCGATGGCCAGCCCGAACCCTAGCATGGCGCAGCGCAGGCGCGGCGAAGCTCGCGCCGTTCGCGCAAGCCGGGCCAGCGGCGCTCAAGCGCCGACTGACGACGCGGCTTTGCCGCGTCGGGCCTAAGGAGCGGGGAGATCGCGCCGCGGCAAAGCCGCGTCGTCGGACGGGTTCGGCGGTGTCGATCCGCCGGCCGCGCTGGTTCGCGGTGCGCGCGCTTTCGCGAACTGTGCGTCACTTCACCAGATCCGGAATACGCTCGAACATGCTCACCGTGAAATCGCTGAGCAGGCCCAGGATCAGGCTGCCGAAGATCAGGATCGACACCGCTACCACGATCAGCTTGGGCACGAAGGACAGCGTCTGCTCGTTGATCGACGTCGCCGCCTGCACCATGCCAATGATCAGGCCCGACACCAGCACCGGGATCAGGATGGGCGCGCTGGCGAGCGCCAGCACCCACATGGTCTGGTTGGCGAGGGTGAGGAAATAGTCGGCGTCCATGTGTCGGTCGTCCTGAAGGGTAACCTTTCCCGCTCGCCCTGAGCTTGTCGAAAGGCTGCATTTTTCCCACTGCAGAGGAGAAGAAAGGCAGGGCTCCGACAGGCTCATCCCGAACGGGGCCGGGTGCGCGACCGCGCTAGGTCGCGAAACTGTTGGCAAGCGATCCCATGGTCAGCGCCCAGCCATCGACCAGCACGAACAGCAGCAGCTTGAATGGCAACGAGATGATCTGCGGTGACAGCATCATCATGCCCAGCGCCATCAGCACCGTCGCGACGACCAGATCGATGACGATGAACGGGAGGAAGATCAGAAAGCCGATCTGGAACGCGGTCTTCAGCTCCGACGTGACAAAGGCGGGCAGCAGCACCGAAAAAGGGATGTCCTTGGGCGAGGCATAGGGGCCGGACTTGGCCAGTTCGGCGAACATGGTCACGTCCTTGATCCGCGTCTGCTTGGCCATGAAGGCGTGGAGCGGGGCGCCGGCGGCCTGGATCATCTGGGTGCCGGCGATCTGCCCGGCGGCATAGGGCTGGATCGCCTGCGTGTTCATCTGGCTGATGGTCGGCGCCATGACGAACAGCGACAGGAACAGCGACAGGCCGATCAGCACCTGGTTGGGCGGCGTCTGCTGAAGACCCATCGCCTGACGCAGCATGGCCAGCACGATCACGATCCTGGTGAAGCTGGTCATCATCAGCAGGATGCCCGGCAGGATCGTCAGCAGGCCCATGATGATCAGGACCTGAAGCGACAGCGACAGCGATCCCGACTGGCCCGTCTGCCCCTGGCCGCCCAGCTGCCCCAGCGCGCGATCGACCGCATCGCCGACCGCCGGTGATGGCGCAGGCGCGGGAGCAGCTTGGGCAAAGGCAGGCATGGCGACCAACAGCGCGACGATCAAGGCAAGGACGACCAGGACCAGCTTGTGCCGCTGCGACGAGGGGAAGCCAGCCCGCGTTCCCGCCTTGGCGAAAGCGCTCACAGGCCCAGTCCTTGTCCGAAGCGACCCAGCCCCTTCTCGAACGGCCCCTTTTCGAACCGCCCGCCCGGCTGGACCGGCGCGGGTTCGGTGCCCGCTTCGATCCCGGCCTTGTCCACCAGTGTCACGCCGCCACGGCCGACGGACACGAGCAGTCGCTTGCCCTCGAACTCCAGCACCGCCAGCCGCAGGCCGGGCGAGATCATCATGGTTTCCTTGACCGCGATCAGGCGGTTCTGCGGCTTGCCGGGCATCCGGCTTTCCAGCCGCCGCCAGAGATAAAGGCATCCGATCATCAGCCCGCACACCAGCGGCAGGAGGATGACGAGCTTCAGCACATAGGACCAGAGCATGGGGTGCCTCAGCCGCGCGGGTTGGTCTTGTCGGGTGACACGAGCTCGGTCATGCGGACGCCGAAATGGTCGCCGACCGTGACTACCTCGCCACGGCCGATCAGCATTCCGTTCACGAACACGTCCAGCAGCTCGTTGGCCTGGCGGTCGAGCTCGATCACGCTCGATTCACCCAGGGCCAGCAGCTCGCGCAGGGTCAGCTGCGTGGAGCCGATCTCCACCGTCAGCTTGACGTCGACGTCCTGAAGCAGCCGGAAATTGGCCGCCAGCGAGGAATCGACCGGAAATCCGCCGGTCATGTCGTTCATTGATCCTGTCCTTCGTCGAGATGCGCGATTGAAGTGAGGCGCACGGCCGCATGGCCGTTGGCGGAACCGACCGTGCCGCGCCCGAGCAGATCCTTGCCGACCATGACCGGCACTTCGGCACCGAAGCTGATCGGGATGACGTCACCGGGTTTCAGCGTCATAAGCAACGACAAGGGGACTATCGGCTCGGCAAGCACCGATCGGATCGGGAACTTCACCCCCATCGCGGCGCGGGTCAGCTGGTTGCGCCAGGCGGGGTCCGCCTCCGCCTTGTCCAGCACCTTGCCCGTCAGGGTCGGGGCATGGGGCTTCAGCGCGGTGACGGGGTAGAGGATGTCGATGAACACCGGCCGGTCCTCGCCCACGGCAAGGCCGAAGCGGGTGACGATCATCGCGTCGTCGGCCTCGGTCGACAGCATCGCGGGCGACGCCTCGACCCGGCCGGGGTTGAACTCGATCCGGGCAAGCGGTTCCCATGCGGCCCTGAGCGGTACCGCGAGCGCGCTTCCCAGCCGCGACACCATCGCCTCCGCAGCCGGCGAGAACTCGGTCGGCATCGCCGCGGGTGCCGCGCCGGTGCCGCCGAAGAACAGGTCCAGCAGCTCCAGCACGAACACGCCGTCGAGCACGCACAGGCCGACCGCGCCCTGCGGCGCGATCGCCATGGGCAGCCAGGCGGTCAGGCCATCCGCCCGTTCGGCGCGATAGTCGCCGAACCGCTGCACCACCAGCGGCTCGGCCCATGTGCGGACCTCGCGGCGCAGCATCGGTTCGAACATGCCGCGCAGCGACCGGGCGAGCCGCACCGACAGGTGCTGCAGGGTGTGGAGGTCACCGAATGGATTGAGCTTGGTCGCGCCGAACCCCGCCGCATGAGCGGCAGGGGGGCGTTCCCGCGTCCGTCTGTCGGAGGTTGCCTCGGCGTTAACCATGTCGTCACTGAACAACGAAACTGGTAAAGTAAACGTTACTGACCCCGCCAAATCCCTCCTTTTGCTGCAGAACGGCATTGATCGACTGGACCAGGCGGCGCTGGAGCTGCTGCTTGCCGGCGGAGCTGAACACCTGCTCCTCCGTCGTGTCGCCCAGCGTCAGCAGCACCGCGGACCGGACCGCGATGTCGTTAGTCTTCAGATTTTCGACCACCGTGTCGTCATAGGGGGTCGAGATCGCGACGCCGACCTGGATGATGTGAACCGAATCGCGCAGGTTGGACGTGAAGGCGGGATCCATGGTGAAATAGTTGGAGGCATATTGGTCGCCACCGCCGCCCGACGGCACATGCTTGCCGCCGCCGCTGCTCTCGCCGCCGCCATGGCCTCCCTCACCTTCGCCACCCTCGGCCGGGCGCTTCTGCTCGGATTTGGGGACCAGCTTGGGTCCGTGCTCCTCCGCTGCGGCATGGCCGCCGCCGATCATGCCGCTCGACGCGGCAAAGACGCCCGCGCCGATACCGCCGCCGACCAGTACCAGTCCGCCCACGGCCATGATGACCAGCTTCATCTTGCCCTTTTTCTTGGGCGCGGCTTCCTCGGGTTTGTCGCTCATCGTCGTTGTTCCTCAGGGAATGGGATCAGGCGAGGCGACCGGCATCGGCCGTGTCGTCCTCGTCATGGGACAGGGGTTGTGCGCGCGCCGGCTGGGCAAGCAGCGGCGCTTGGCGAGCCTGCTGCTGCTGGGGCTGTTGCTGGCCGGCTCCCGCCGTGCCGGTGGTGCCGGCATCGACGACGGTCTGCCCCAGCTTCAGCCCACGCTGCTCTGCAGCCTGGGCGAGCTGGGGCTGGGCATCCTGGAGAAGCGTGCGCGTGGCCGCCTGTTCGGCGTTGAAGTGGACATGGACGGTGTCGCCGTCCCGTCGCAAGGCAACGTCGATGGTGCCGAGCGCGTCCGGGATCAGGCGGATGCGGGTGTCGTTGGCATCCGCCGCGTCGCGCAGCCGCTCGATATGGTCGATCATCGCTTGAGGCCAGCGCTGTTGCGTCAGGTCGAGCGCCGGCTGGTCGGCGCCGGCGCTGGGCGCCACCACCTGCTGGATCTGACCCGGCGTCGCGAGCGCCGCTGCGGTGGCGTCCACTGCGCCCGGCTGCAATTCCTCACCAGACCGGGAAGAGCGCATCGCTGCGCCGAATAGCTGGATCGCGGGCGCGGTGACCCCGACGCCCGGAGCCGGCGCAGGAGCGGACTGCGGCGGAAGGGCGACCGCCTGGAGCGACGGGCTGGCGACCTCGCGCACAAAGGATGGCCGGCGTGGCTCCAGCGGCGGCGCGGAGGAGGGCGGGGCGGCGACCGGCATCGGGCCGATGGGGTTGGCGGCGACAGGTGTCGAGAGAGCGGGGGAAGCCGGTGTCTGGACGAAGGGCGCCGGAGTGGGGGTGGTTAGCGCGACCGGATCCGCGGTCGCGGTCCGGGCGGGGAGTGTCGCCGGTGCGCTTGCGGCGGGCGAGGGGACGATCACGGCCGGGGCGGCGTCGACATACCGGACTGGCGCAACGGCTTGCTGCGTCGGCACGCTCCGTATCGCGAGCGGGGGCGCGACAGGCGTGGCAGGCTGCGCGGTGGGGTCCTGCACGGCGTCCGTCGTTGCGGAAGCAGACGCCGAGGGCGAGGGGGCTTCGGCGAACGGTCTTGCGATGCCCGGCATCGGGCCAGGAGCCAGCGTGACGGGCCGTCCGGTTACGACCTGCGTCGCAATCGCCTCCATCTGCCGGTCGATTGCGGCCGGCATGATCGGCTCAGGCTGCGGCGTGGCCCGGACGATGCTAGGCACTTCCTGCTCCTTGCTCTCGAAGGAGGCGGCGGGTGCCGGTCGGAGTGCCGGACGGGCTACAATGGGGGCCGTGACGACAGGTGCGGCGGGAACGCGTGGTTCGGCCGTGGCGATGATCGGTTGCGGCGACGGATCGGCGGGACGGGCAAGCGCCGCCGCTTGAGCCGCAACAGCCGGCATGGGTAGCGCAGGCGCCGCAGCCGCGGCCGAGGCGACTGCTGTCTCGACCCGCGCGGGCGCATCGATGACGCTGGCCCCTTCCATGGGCGCGGCCGGCGCGTCAGGTTGTAAAGGTCGCGGCGGAAGCGGTGTCGATCCGCCGCGTCGAGTGGAGGTGGCGTTGGGCGACGTCTCTCGCGCCCGATCCCGCAATACGGGACGCTGCGGGACCGCAGCCGGTGCCGGGTCATCGACAGGAACCACCTCTGGCGGCAGCGGGGCCGGCGACGGACTGGCTATGGGCGTGACCAGATCGACCGTGCTTTCAGGAGCGACGTTATCGTCGGGCTCGGACGACTCAGCACGCGAACCGCTGATGGGGAGCGCCGCCGACCTCGACGGGAGTGGGCTGGTCGATGCCGCTAGGGGTATGGTCGGTGACTTGGTGTCCGCCCGGGGCTCGGGTGCGAGCGGGGGCTGACCCCCCGGTGTCGCGGGCGCCTGCTCGGACGGTCCGGCGGAAGGGCTGGTAACAGGGCTCGGCATTGCACCAGGAGCCGACTGATTGACGCTCGGGTTCGGATCCGCGGGATTACCGCTCATCTCTTCGGCCCCGACAGTAGGCGGTAGCGCCACAGCAATCGCGACCGGCGAAGCGGTGCCGCGCATCGCGGCGAGCGGTGCGGCACGCGCCGGACGGGCCGGCTCCGCGATGGCCGCGCGACGGCTGACGATCGCGCGCGCCGAGGCGGGAAGATCGATCTGCTCGGGTGTCCTTGCCGCCACGGTCGTGACGGGTTCGGGCATGATGGCCGGGGGCAGGATCTCTGCGGTCGCGACAAGCGCCGGCACGCCGACGATGACGGCGTTCGCCACCTGGGCCATCGGCGCCGTTTCGAGCGGAGCGGGAACCGGGAGATCGACCGCGGGCAGCCAGGCGAGTGCGGAATCGACGCCCGCCGTGTCAGGGCCGATGGTGGCGACTTGCGGTACCGGCTGGGCCGCCACCGGCAAAACGATGCCGCCCTTGGCAGGCGCTTGCCGGACGCCGGCCAACTCGGCGGGCACAGCTATGGGCAGGGAAGGCGCCGCCGACGCCGCCGCATTGCCCTCGCCAACGCTCATCATCGACAATTCGAACAGCGCACCGCCCAGCGTCGGCGCGCCGGTCGCCGCGGGACTGGCGGCGGTCGGGCGGATGGCAGCGGCGGGGTTTATCATCGCGGGAACTTTCGTCGGAACGGCTTGGCTGCCGCCTTCATCCGACGATCAGCAAGGATCGTGCCGATTTCCCTTGCGGCCGGCGGGCGGCGCTTCTTCCAGTGCGCGCATCTCCTTCGCCAGCGCCTGAAGGCGCGCACGGTCGAGCAGCTTCTCGACCGCACTCTGGTCGCGCTTGGCCGCGCGGGTCGCTTCTGCGGCTCGGTTCACGAACTGTTCGGCTGTGTCGACACGGGCTTGCGCGGCGGCGGCGGACTGGTGCAGCCGCTCGCGAAAATGCGCCTGCGCGCCAAGCGACGCGCCACCCAGCTGGGCGGTGGTGGGCGCGACGGCATCGGCCAGCGCCTGAATGCGCTGGGCAAGCATCGTTTCGCTGGCATGTTTCTCGGACGCGCGCATCTCATCGGCACGGACGAGGTTGAGCTGGAGCGTGCGGACGCGATGGATGCGCTGCAGCTTTCTGGCGTCAGGCACCGAAGACGCCGATCAGCTCGGCGATCGCATCGTCCAGCGACACGCTCTCGCCCGCGGCTTGCTTGATATATTCCATGACCACGGGCTGACAGGCGATGGCGGCATCGATCGCCGGGTCCGCACCCGCGCGATAAGCGCCCATCAGCACCAGGTCGCGATTTTCTTCATAGGTGGCAAGATGGCGGCGCAGGACGCGGGCGGCCTGGACATGCTCAGGGCTGGCGATGTCGGTCATCACGCGGCTGACCGACGGGCCGATGTCGATGGCGGGATAAACGCCCCGCTCGGCCAGATGCCGGTTGAGCACGATATGGCCGTCGAGGATCGATCGAGCCGAATCGACCACGGGGTCGTTGCCGTCATCGCCATCCGCCAGGACGGTGTAGATCGCGGTGATCGAGCCGCCGGTCCGTACGTCGGTGCCGGCTCGTTCGATCAGGTTGGGCAGCATGGCGATGGCGGACGGCGGATAGCCGCGTGCGGAGGCGGGCTCCCCCAGCGCCAGCCCGATCTCGCGCCCGGCATGGGCGACGCGGGTCAGGCTGTCCATGATCAGCAGCACCTTCTTGCCTTCATCGCGGAACGCCTCGGCGATGGCGGTGGCGCGCAGTGCGCCGCGGATGCGAAGCACCGGCGAGTGATTGGCGGGCACGGCGACAACGACCGAGCGCTGACGCGCCTCGCCCGCCACCTTGGTTTCCAGAAAGTCCGCGACCTCGCGGCTGCGTTCGCCGATCAGGCCGATGACGATGACGTCAGCCTTGGCGGCCTTTACCATCATGCCGAGCAGCACCGACTTCCCGACGCCCGATCCGGCCATGATGCCGACGCGCTGGCCCTGGCCGATGGTGAGCAGCCCGTTGATCGCGCGCACGCCGACGTCCAGCGGCTCCAGCACCCGGCCACGGTCGAGCGGCGACTGGAGTTTACCGGCGAGCGGCCAGCGGCCCGCGCCGCGAATGGGGC
>CAKTFL010000049.1 GCA_934555855.1 uncultured Sphingomonas sp.
GCGCTTCAGCACCGATTGCTTGAAGGCAGCGAAATGCGGGTCATCGGGATTGTGGCTGTCGCCCATCTGCCTGAGGCCCCGCGCGATCGCCACATCGGCCTGCAGCCGGTTCTGGAGCGGCACCGCGGCGCTCGCCACGTCCGGTGCGACGCGCGGGAGGAGCACCACCGCCACCGCCCAAAGCGCAACCAGCGCCAGCAGGGCGTCGCGGCTGCGGCGAACCAGCGCGGAGACGAGGACGATCAGCACTACCCAGAGCGCGAGGTAGGCGGCGTAACCGACCGCGATCACCGTCATCGGCAGAACCAGCGCGCCCGGCTGTCCCGCGATGGCCACGAAGCCGATCATCGCCGGCAGTCCGGCGAGCAGCGCGACCGCGCCCAGCGCCAGCAGCTTGCCGCATACCACCTGCCCACGCGCGGCACCCTGCAGCATCAGCAGTCGCATGGTGCCGCGCTCGGTCTCCCGTGCGAGCGCGCCATAACCAAGGAAGATGAGCAGCAGCGGCGCGACCACCTGAAGCACGAAGGCGGGGGTCAACTGGCCGAAGCGGACCAGCAGCGAGCTTTGCCGCACGTCGCCGAAGTTGGCGGTGTTCTGCCGATGCCCTTCCAGGAACATGCTGCTGCCGGTGAAGGCGTCGACGCCGGGGTCGAAGGCAGCCAAAGGCCCGAGGGGGCGGAAGATGAAGTGGCCGTAGTGGACCACGCGGTGCGGGTGGCGATCGGGCTGGGCGTCGAAGGCGTGCTCCGCCTCGTGCTGATGTCGGGCGCGCAAGTCGGCGTTGCTGCGCTGGTGCGACCATGAGCTGAGCACCGCGACCAGCGTCAGCAGCACCAACAGCGTGAAGGCGATCACCGCGACCCGGTTGCGAACCATCAGGCGCAGCTCGTCTCGGGCGATGAGGCGGGTGGCGCTCATGCCGAAAGCCGCTCGATGGCGACCGCGAAGCGGGCGTGGAGCGCGCGCACGTCGAACCGTTCTGGGCCGCTTGCCTCCACCTCCTCCACGATGCGGCCGGCCTCGAGGAAGCCGATCCGGTCGGCCACATCTGCGGCGGAGAGCAGGTCGTGCGTCACCATCAGCACCGCCGTGCCGCCATCACGCACCGCGCGGACAAGCGCATTGAAGTCGGCCGTGGCGCGCGGGTCGAGCCCAGAGGTAGGCTCGTCGAGCAGCAGGACGGGTACTTCACGCAGCAGAGCGACGGCAATGGCGACCTTCTGCCGCATGCCCTTCGAAAAGCCGCCGAGCCGCTGATCCCAGGCGCGCTCCTGAAGCCCCGCCGCGGCGAGCGCCTCGGTGATGACCCGGCGATCCTTGCGCTCGTCTGATAGGGCGAGGAGATAGTCGGCATTCTCGACCGCGGTCAGATGCTCGTAGAGCGCGACGTTCTCGGGGAGATAGGCGATGCGACGGCGCGCTGCATCGGGATCGGCGCCGGGATCCACGCCCGCGACCGTGATCGTACCCCCTTGCGCGCGCACGAAACCGAGCAGCGCGGCAAGCGTGGTCGACTTGCCTGCGCCGTTGCCGCCGAGCAGCGCGGTGATGCTGGCCTCAGGGACGCGCAGCGACAGGCCGTCGAGCACGCGGTGCGCGCCATAGGCGAGCGTCAGGCCCTCTATCAGGATCGATGCGGAAACGTTCTGGGTCACTCGGTTGGTCCTCAAATCTCGAACCGGAGGGATGCGCGCACGGTGCGCGGGGCGCCCGGGTAGATCCACAGGGCGCTGTAGGAGCTGGCCGCGTACCGCTTGTCGAAGAGATTGTCCGCTTCCAGCCGGAAGCGGAGGCTCTCAATCAGGGGCGCCTCGATCGCCGCCTTCGCCTTGACGTACTCCGGCAGGACGACAGGCGTCGTCGCGACCGATCCGGCACGGTCGCCGACATAGGCGATGCCGCCGCTCAACTGCCAGTTGCCACGCACGGTCGGGATGCGGTGCACGACCAGCAAGGTGGCCGAATGCTGCGGCACGTTGAGCACGTCCGGATTCGGGAACGCCACGTCATCCGCCTTCGCGTCCAACCAGGCGTAGTTGGCGACGATCTGCCAACGATCGTCCAGCCTTGCCGACGCGTCGATTTCGATCCCGCGGCTGACGAGGCTGCCGACCGGGGCAAGGTAGTTCGGATCGACCGGGTCCGTTGTGAGGATGTCCTTCTTACGGATGTCGAACCAGGTCGCCGCTACGTCGATGCCGGGCAGGTTGGCCGCGATTCCAACCTCATAACCGCGGCCCGTCTCTGGTCCGAATCCGGCACCGTTGCGGTCAGTTCCTGTGTTCAGCGAGAAGTTCTCGCCCCAGTTTGCATGCACCGCGATCATGTCGCTGACGCGGTATCGACCACCGACACGGAAGCTCACCGGCTCGTCGATGTTGCGTCCGGTGCTGCCCGTGTTGTTGTTGACGATCTTCTGCCGGTATGGATCGATGCGCGCGCCGCCGACCAGCGTCAGCTGGTCGGTGACCTCCCACATGTCCTGGACGTAGGCCGTGCCGGCCCAGCGGCTCTCGTCGTTGTTGGTGAACGGGCGGAGCGGTGCCGCCACCGATCCGTAGACCGGATCGAACAGGTCGATCGCATAGGGTGCGGCCTCCGACGGATTTATTCGCATCCAGCGCTCACCGTAGAGGAACCGATAGCCCTTCAGCCCAACGCTCACTCGATGTCGCCCGATCTGCCCGGCGAGTTCCAACCGCGCCGCGAGATCGTCCACGCTGAAGTCGCGGGATCGACGCTGTCGCCACAGCGACGTGCCGACGATCCGCGACTGGTCGGCCGACAGCCCCTTCAGCGTTCCCGTGCGCCAGACCGCGCCGCCGTTCAGCGTCCACCCGCCGCCGAGTTGCGCCAGCCCCGTGACCTGGTGCTGATCGTTGCGCGATCGGGTGAGGCCGTTCGACGGCTCGCCGTAATAGTTGGAGCGCGGCAAGGCGTTCGCGTCGCCGTCGATCGCCGGAATGCCGCGATCGAACGGTGTGTCGAACTGGCTGAACTCGCCGGTGTAGGTCAGCCGCAGCGCGTCGCTCGGCTGCCAGGTGAGCGAAGGCGAGACGATGCGGCGGCGGATCGACACCGTGTCGCGCCACCCGTCGCTGTCCTCTCCCGCAACCACGATGCGTGCAGCGAGCGTGCGCGTCAGCGGCCCGGTGACGTCCAGTTCCGCGCGACGCGTGTCGAAAGAGCCATAGCTGAGCAAGGCACTGGCATGCGGCGTGAACCGCGGCACCTTGGTGACGATGTTCACCCGCCCGCCGGGATCGACATCGCCGAACAGCGCGCCGGCCGGTCCTTTCAGGACCTCAATCCTCTCGGTCGTGGCGGGATCGCGCGGCGGCGCCATGCCTCGGTTCGCGAGGAACCCGTTGAGATAATACTCTGCGCCGCCGTCCGGCGTGCCAAGGAATCCGCGCACGGCGAAATTGTCGATCACGCCGCCACGATTGTTCTGCTGGCTGAACCCGCTCACCAGTTCCAGTGCGTCGCTCAGCCGATAGGTTCCTGCCGCGTCCAGGATGTCCCGCTCGATCGACCTGCTCGACTGCGACATGCGCTCGGTGACGCGGTCCGACGAGAGGGTGCGGTCCACCGTATTGCGTGAGCCGAGCACGACGATGTCGGACCGTTCGGTATCGCCGCGAGTCTGAGCAGCTCCGTCCCGGACTTGTACGGCCATGCGTACTCCCGCCGGCTCTTCCTGCTCGACTGCGACCTCCTGCCCCCACGCGGGCGATTGAGATCCGATTGCAACAGCCGCTGTTGTTAGGAGCGCGGTAACGCCGCGGCCCGTGCGTCTCAAGAACGACATTCATTCTCCCCGGAAACCATGGCGTCCGGCCCCTATGATATGCTATATTATCAAGCAAGCGTAGTCTGGCTGGAGGGTGCTTCGCGCCCGTTTTTCGCCGCCATGCCCTCTCGATCATCGCGGAGCAGCAAAGGTGCGCCGCCTGTTGATCCTCACCATCCACTCCCTCGCTTCAGCTTGATTGCACCGGGACGTTGGTTCTGGGAGGGCGGGGCTGTTGTCGTCGGTCGGGTCTCGCGCGCAAACTCTGACATATCGAACTGGGCGGCGCCAGACCACGTGTAGGCACGCGACCAAGATTACCGTTTATGTTTATCTTCGTTTCCTATCAAGTCACTTGAAAGCCGAAGATAGTCGAATTACCCTCCAATCAAGCCGCCGCAGCTCACGCCGGCGTGCACCGAAGGGGAGGCGCGTGCCAACAGTCTCAAGGCGTGATGTTTGCGGTACGCTCCTGGCTCTGCCGTTCGTCACCGCACCCGCTTCCCGTTCGATCGCCGAGGCGGCGCCACGACCCCGAAACAGGGCGCTGATCTCGACGGATATCGGCGGCACCGACCCCGACGATTTTCAGTCAATGGTGTACCTGCTCGTATCCGCGGACGCTCTTGATCTGGAAGGGGTTATTTCCTCGCCTTTTGGGCAGGGGCGTGTCGCGCACATTCACGAGGTGATCGACCGCTACGCCGCAGACTTCCCCAATTTGCGGACCTATTCGCCGCACTACCCGACGCCCGACGCGTTGCGCGCGATCAGCAAGCAAGGTGCGATCCCGAGTGCGAGCTACCGTGGCTACGACGATCCGACAGAAGGGTTGCAGTGGATCGTCCGGTGCGCGCGGAAGCCCGATCCCCGCCCGGTCCACGTCCTGGTCTGGGGAGGGATCGACGATCTGGCTCAGGCGCTGCACGACGCGCCCGACATCCTGCCCAAGCTGCGGGTCTATTTCATTGGCGGACCGAACAAGAAGTGGTCGCCGAACGCCTACGCCTATATCGCCGCAAATCATCCGGCCCTGGCGATGATCGAGTGCAATTCGAGCTACCGCGGCTGGTTTGTCGGCGGCGACCAGAGCGGTGTCTGGGGCAACACCAGCTTCGTGGCGGACAAGGTGGCGGGCTGCGGCGCGCTTGGCGATTATTTCGCCACCAAGCCGCAGGCCATCATCAAGATGGGCGACACGCCATCGGTTGCTTGGCTGGTCGGAGGTGATCCGGCGAATCCCGCGGCGCCGGGGTGGGGCGGTCAGTTCGTTCGCGCCTGGGACCGCTCGCCCGCGCGCTTCGACCGGATGACGACAGCCGCCGACCGGATGGAGCTGTTCGGCATCCTCGAACTGGCGGTCGAGGTTCAAGGTGCGGTGGCACCGGATGCAAAGGCGGTGCTGGGGGTCGACAATCAGCGGCTGGTCGGCGCGTTCGATGGTGACAGGGTCCGTTTTCGCTTCTGCCCGCGCGAGGAAAAGGCGTACCGCTTCACGATCCGCAGCACCCTCGCTGCGCTGGACGGCCAAGAAGGCGGCATCACCGTCGCGGCGCCGCCGGTCGCACGGGCCCGTGTCGCATCACCGCGCTGGCCAAACTGGTGGACCGACGACCAAAACCCTGCACTCGGCACGGGCGAGCTGTGCGGAATGGTTACCGTCAACCGGTGGCGCCGCGCGTTCCTGAGCGATTTCGCCGAGCGCGTCGCGCGCTGCGCGGCACCAAAGGCCTGACGTCGGATGCCGCACGTAGCCGGTGGATAATGGTGGCAGAGGAGCGTTAGATGCCGTTGGAACATCCGCTTAGCCGACGCGGAACGATCGCGACCCTGCTGGCCGGCGTCAGTTGCGTCGGCCTCGGCACGCGCAAGGCCTTTGCCGCCACCCTCGCCACCTACACGCCCAACCCGGACATCGTCGTTGCCAACGACGGCTCAGGCGACTTTCTGACTATAAACGAAGCGGTTCGGACGATCCCGGTAGGCAACAGCGAACGTAAGGTCATTCTGATCCGCGACGGTGTCTACGAAGGGCGGGTCCGGATCTCCGCACCCTATGTCACCCTGCGCGGCGAGAGCCGCTATGGGACGCGCCTCGTCGCGGATGCGCCGGCTGACACGTCGAAGGACGAGACCGGTATGGGCGTTCTTAATATCGCGCCGTCGGCGCACGATTTCGTGGCTGAGAACCTGACCATCCACAACACAGTGCGCGTGACCGGTCCGCACGCCTTCGCGGTGCTCGGCCACGCCGATCGCACTGTGATTCAGGATGCCGACATCTACAGTCTGGGTGCCGATACGCTGGCGATGTGGCGCACCCGCAAGTCGAAGGAGGAGCAGGGCCGATCCGAGGAGCCGGGCGCGACTCCGCTGACGGAGGAGGGGGGCCGCTACTACCACGCGCGGTTGCGCGTCTCGGGATCGGTCGACTTCATCTGCCCGCGCGGCTGGTGCTACATGACGGACTCGGTCGTGCTCGCGGCCAATCACTTCGCGGAAGCCGCGATCTGGCATTCGGCTACCCATCCCGACCACAAGTTCGTGCTGGCGAACACGACGTTCGACGGTCCGCCGGGCTTCAATCTCGGGCGCAATCACATCGATGCTGCCTTTTATCTTTTAAATTGCCGCTTTTCGGAGCGTATGCGCGACAGGCCCATCTACCGCGTCGTCTACCCGCTCGACGGGTCGACGCCGAAGGAGTGGGACATCCAGAAAAATCGGGAGCTCGGCGCGAAGAGCACGCTGGGACCGCGGTACTACTATCACAATGTGCACCGTGCGGGCGGCGACTATCCCTGGATGAAGAACAATCTATCGACCGCGAGGGGAGCCCCGAGCCCGGCGATGATCGACGCCAAGTGGACCTTCGGGGGCAGCTGGGATCCCGACCGCAGCGCGCCCTCGGTTCGGTCAGTCAGGCGCGGAGCCGACGGATTCGATCTGACCTTTACCGAACCGGTGACAGTGAAGGGCAAGCCGCGGCTCAGGGTCGCGGGCGGGGCTTTCGCGGACTATGTCGGCGGAAGCGGGACCAACACGTTGCGCTTCGCCCTTCGCGAGGGTGTGCCGCGGTCGCTGGACTTCACCAGCGGCACGATCATCGCCAGCGAAGCCGCTGCGCGTGTGCTGCAAGCATCGGAGCGCTTGCCGTGGTGATCTGTGTAGGCCCCAAACTCACGGCGATGACTCGCAAACCTCTGCAACAAGGGAGATACTGATGCCGGCCAATCACGTGCGCTCGCGCCTCCTTCGCAGTGCCGCTGCACCGCTGGCAACCGCCGCGCTTCTTGCGGGGCATCTGCCTGCCGGGGCACAGCCGGGTGCTTCCCGGCCCGAAACTGCGGCGGAGCAGTCAATGACCGCCAAGCGCCGGTTGTTCGTACTGACCGATATCGGCGGCGATCCAGACGACAAGATGTCCCTCGTCCGTCTGCTGACCTACGCCAATCAGTTCGACATCGAAGGGCTGGCAGCGACACGCAACGGCGAGGGCGTCTTCCCCGAACTGATCGGCAAGGTGGTCGATGCCTACGGCCAGGTCCGCGGCAATCTGGAACTGCACGAGCCCGGCTTCCCTGACGCCGTGCTGCTGCGATCGCGGATCGTCGCAGGTCCCGCGATCGACGGCATGAAGGGTATCGGCGACGGTAAGGACACGCCGGCCTCCGACGCCCTGATCCGTGCGGTCGATCGCGTCGACGCGCGGCCGCTGTGGGTAACGGTGTGGGGTGGTCCGAGCGTGCTCGCGCAGGCGCTGTATAAAGTCCGCAAGACCCGGTCGAAGGCGGCGCTCCACCGCTTCCTCGCCAAGCTGCGCGTCTATGCGATCTCCGACCAGGACGACAGCGGCCCCTGGATCCGCACGCAGTTCCCGGAGCTGTTCTACATCGTGAATCCGGGTGCGACCTTCCACCATTCGACCTGGATCGGGATCGGCGGCGATTATTTCCACGGCCGCTTCAGCGGTGCGGACTGGTCGCTCGTCACCAACGAGTGGCTCGAGAAGAACATTCGCGCCAAGGGACCGCTCGGTGCCGAGTACCCGCGCTGGAAGTTCATGATGGAAGGCGACACGCCGTCCTTTCTCTACCTGATCGACAATGGCTTGAGCGTGCCCGAACGGCCCGACTGGGGCGGCTGGGGCGGCCGGTACGAACTCTACACGCCACGGATGCAGAAATGGTTCTTCGCGCCCGAGACGCGGCCGATCTGGACGGATGCGGAGGACGAGGTGCTGGGCCACGACGGCAATTGGCACCAATCGACTTACGCCACCGTCTGGCGCTGGCGGCAGGCGTACCAGAACGATTTCGCCGCCCGCATGGACTGGACGATCAAACCCTACGCGCAGGCGAACCATCCGCCCGTCGTCCAGGTTGCGACGCCGACGTACATCAAGGCCAGGGCAGGCGACCGAATCGATCTGAGCGCCGCCGGATCGAACGATCCGGACCGCGACGCCTTGTCGTACGAGTGGTTCGTCTACGAGGAACCGGGGACCCGCAGCATGTCGAGTTCGGACACCGGGCTGAAGCACGAGATCAAGAACTTCGACCAGCGAGACGCCTGGCTGGTCGTCAAGCGCGACCGCGTGGTGCGGCCGGGGACCGGGACGATCCACGTCATCCTCGCCGTAACCGACCACGGCACGCCGCGGCTGACCCGCTACAAGCGCGTGGTCATTGACGTGGTATCGTGACGGCCTGATCGGCCGCAAGCGGATGTCGCCCTCGTTGCCGCCGTGGCGCCGGTGAGGCAACGGTGTTCCCCAGGCGATCGGGATGGCGGCGACGTGGGACGTGCCGCTCAGCGCAGCAGTATTGCGGGTTGACCGTGTGGTCACCCAACGTGACCATCTTCCGCGATCAGCCTTTGCGGTGGTCGACGCGCCGGGCCGTCGCAGCGTCTCCGCCCGGCTGGTCGATATCCGGATCTGCGGGGGCAACCTGACCGGCGTGCGGGGCTTCAGCCGGCGCTGCGGGACAACGGTTTTCTTACGGTAGGAGTTTTCTCCGCGGCGTTTCGGCAACGACGTTCGCGAGCAGTTGCGGTTGCGACGGCGCGATGTCGGGCGGTGGATGACAGGTTCATGCCGCTTGGTAGCGCCTCATCTTGGCCGCGCTGTTGCAGCGATCATCACGGCGACTGTTGGGGACAGCGACCCCGGAACCGTTGCCGTCGACAAGCCCTTCGAACGCACGACGGAAGACGGCAATCAGGCCATGCTGTTTGTGATCGAAACCCAACCGAAAGTGACTTCTTGTGGGCCGAAAGCAAGGCGCTTACGATGGTACTGCTAGCAGCAGGCAAGACGACCATCGATCGCGGCCGCGCTGACGGCGGGACGAGGCGCAGGAGAGGTGAAAATGGGCAAAGGAAGCGTTCGCTGGCAGCGGTCTAACGGGACAGATGCCCCGTTGATCGCGGTGTTGATTGCAGGCGCGTGGGCGATTCCTAGCGCGGGCGCGCAAACTGCCGCCGACACGGTCAGCGTCGACCAGACCGCCACCGGCACCATCGATGCGAACGAGACGGCGGATCAGGCGGCGAGCTCACCCGAGGACATCATTGTCACCGGCTTTCGTAGCTCGCTGGCCCGCGCCCTGGACGTGAAGCGGACCGCCGCGTCATCGGTCGATGCCATTGTCGCTGAGGATATCGCTAAGTTTCCGGATCAGAACCTGGCGGAATCGTTGCAGCGTATCCCGGGCGTTGCGATTGAGCGGCAGGGCGGGGAGGGGCGCCGCATCTCGGTCCGCGGGCTCGGGTCGCAGTTCACGGCGGTGCGCCTC
>CAKTFL010000050.1 GCA_934555855.1 uncultured Sphingomonas sp.
GGGCGGCGAAGTCGGCGGCAAAGCCCGTCGCGGCGGTGTCGAGGCGGATCATGCCGCGGCAGCCCCGTCCGCGACGGCGCGACGGAACGCCTCGACGAGCGGCACGACTTCTCCCCGTGTCTTCATCGCGGCGCGGTTGACGACCAGGCGGCTGGTGACCTCCGCGATGACCTCCACCTCGACCAGCCCGTTCTCGCGCAGGGTACGGCCCGAGCTGACCAGATCGACGATGCGCGGTGCGAGGCCGAGCGTCGGGGCCAGCTCCATCGCGCCGTTGAGCTTGACGCACTCGGCCTGAACGCCGCGCGCGGCGAAGTGGCGGGCGGTGACATAGGGATATTTGGTCGCGACGCGGACATGGCTCCAGCCGCGAGGGTCGTCGCGGGCGGCGAGCGCGGCCGGCTCAGCGACCGACAGGCGGCAATGGCCGATCCGCAGATCCACCGGCGCGTAGAGTTCCGGATAGGCAAATTCGGCCAACACGTCCGAGCCGACCACGCCAAGCTGCGCCGCGCCGTGCGCGACAAAGGTCGCGACGTCGAAGGCGCGGACCCGGATCAGCTCGATGCCGGGAACGTCGGTAGCGAAGCGCAGGGCGCGGCTGTCTTCATCGAAGAAGGCGGCTTCGGGACGAATGCCGGCGGCGACGAGCAGCGGCTGAACCTCGGCGAGGATCCGACCCTTTGGAACGGCGATGATGAGTGGTGGAGCCATGCGCGGGCGCGCTTTACTGGTCAGGGGCGAGCGGCGCAACACGCGTCGCCGGCGACGGCAGCGTCAGGCCAGGCGCGCGCACAGGAAAAGGGGCGGACCGCAATGCGATCCGCCCCGTTTTCGTCTGCTCCGGTGAGCTTACGACTGCGACTCGTCCGACGAGTCGAAGGTGTCGCTGGCGCCGCCGAGCAGGCCGTCCGTGCTGGTGTCGAGGTTCAGCGCGTTGTCGTTGGTTGACGAGGTAGTGTTGCCATCCTCGTCCTGGTTGAAGTTCGTCTGCGACGACGAAGCATCCAGGCCGACCGTGCTGGTCACATCCGAGACGAGATCAGAGGAGGAGATGCCGTCCGAGCTGCTGTTGCTGTCGTCGTTGCCGCCGAAGATGCTGGTAAGACCGGCCATTGCTTCTCTCCTTGAAAGAGCTTTCTACGACCCGTCGGATCGTGAAAGTGAAACCATCGCGCTGCCGACCCGTTCCGGTGCAATACTTGGCGTCGAGGCGCAAAGTCATGTTCCGGATGTGCTCGCGGGCCGTAACGACCGGCGGAAAAGCTGGATCGCGGTGGTTCGGAAGGGAAACCTGCGCGGCCGCGAGCGACAGGGCGATAGAGCCGCACCGGCTCATCGCCCGACCGCTCAGCCGAGATGAGCTTAGAATTTTCGTTGGTTCGGCAATCGTTTGTTGCACACCATTAGCAGTAAAGGGACCGGCGCGGTACTAAACTGGCGGGATAAGGAGAGAGATCATGTCTCATGTCGCGCTGACGATCCTGATGTCCGGAACCCTGGTGGCGGTGTCCGGCGCCCCGCTGGAGCATCGCACCCGTCTCGACCATGTATCCGGGCCGGCGGAGGCGCATTATCGCGCCGACGTCGCGGTTAAACACCGGCAGGTCGGCACGACCGCACCCGGCGGACGTCCGTCCACGCTCAGCTGCCGTTGGTCGGCCGGGCTGGTGGTGGAACGCGAAGCGCGGGGGGCGTCCGGATCGATGCTCGCCCGCACGATCGATCGCGAGCGGGTGATCGAGGGTCGCCGTCCCGGCTGGTGCAGCGCGCAGACCGAAGCTATCCGCAAGGAAATCGCGCGTCGATCCGGCGAGTTGCGCGATCATGTGGTGGCCGTCGCCGAGGAAGATCACACCGTGCTTCGGGCAGAACTCGATCGGTCCTATGCGGCCAGGCGGACGGGGTGAGGCGCGTTTGGCGGGCTAAGGTGGCGGCGGCGCTGGCGGTTGCCGGCACCGGGACGGCCCATGCCCAGGCGCTTCCCACGGTGGGTGTCGAGGCGACCACCGACGAACGGCGGCGCGGGCTGAGCTGGAGCGGGGGCGATGCGTCCGTCTCCGCCGACGCGGCGCTGGCGATCGCCGGGCTGGACGTGAGCGCGCGGATCGCGGCCTTGCGGAGTTCGTCGCGCCACGCCGGCGCGGACGCGGTCGCGGACCTGACGCTCGGCACAGGCTGGAACGTGTCGGGCGTGCGGCTGCGGGCGAGCGCGACCGGGCACCTGTTCGCGGGCGCGCGCGGCGGGATGGACTATTGGGAGGTAGGCGGCGATGCGAGCTACACGCTGGGGCCGCTACAGGTCGAGGCGGGGCTGAGCCTCGCGCCGGACCAGAAGGCGATCGGCGGCGGCAACCTGTATCTCTTCGCCGGGGCGAATGCCGGCATCCCGGCCACGCCGCTGACGGTGTCGGCCTCGATCGGGCGTAGCACGGGTGATGACGACCGGCTCCGCTCGGACCGGTTGCGGCCGGGCGGCGACTATACCGACTGGCGGATCGGCGTGGAGCATGTCACCGGCCCGCTGACGCTGGGCGTGGATTATGTCGCTACAGACCTGTCGCGCCGCCGGGAGATCACGGCGATCGGCGATCCGTGGAACAGCGGCGACCGGCTGCTTGCCAGGGTCCGGTTCGGCCTGTGACGCGGCGGGCGGTCAGGGATAGCTGACCGTCTTCGGCACCTCGGGAATGGGGATCCATTCCTTGTCGTCGCCGGGAATGCGGGGGAAGTCGCCGGCGGTCCAGGCGCGCCGCGCCTCCTGGATGCGGTCGTGGCTGGACGACACGAAGTTCCACCAGACATGCCGCGGCGTGCGGAACGCGTCGCCGCCGCACAGCATCGCGCGGGCGCCGCTGGCGGAGGCGAGGGTGGCGGGGATGCCGGGACGCAGCACATAGAGCGTCATCGGCTGGAGGGGCACGCCCTCCAGCGTCGCCTCGCCGGACGCGAGATACACCGCCCGCTCTTCGGCGGCCGCGTCGATGGGCACCGAGGCGCCGGGGTCAAGCCGGATGTCGGCGTAGATCGTGCCGGCATAGGTGGTGGTCGGCGCGCGGCAGCCCCACAGCTCGCCCATGATGACGCGGGCGCGAACGCCATGGGCATCGAGTTCGGGCAGGTCGACGGCGGCGACATGCTCAAAGGCGGGGGCGATTTCCTCCATGCCGTCCGGCAGGGCGAGCCAGGTCTGGATGCCCGAAAGCATCGGCCCCCGCGCCCGCTCGTCGGTGGGCGAGCGTTCCGAATGGACGATGCCGGTGCCCGCCGTCATCAGGTTCACCGCCCCCGGCTCGATCCGCTTGTCCGTGCCGAGCGAATCGCGGTGGCCGATCGCGCCGTCGAACAGATAGGTGACGGTGGCGAGGTTGATGTGCGGATGCGGGCGGACGTCGATGCCGTTGCCCTCCGCAAGCCGCGCCGGCCCCATCTGGTCGAAGAACAGGAAGGGTCCGACCATGGTCCGCGCCTTGGCCGGCAGGGTGCGGTGGACCTTGAACCCACCCAGGTCGTGCGTGACGGGGGCAAGCGTCTGGAGAACGAAGTCATCGAGCATCGGCGGGCTCCGTCTGGACAATCAGGTCGATCAGGTCGGTGGGATAGATCGCCTCGGGATGGGCGGCGACGTCCTCGCGGGTGAACCAGTGCCAGCGCTGCATCAGCCGGCGTTCCAGGTCGGTATGGCCGGCGGGGTTCACGTCGCAGGCGTCGACGTCGACGCGGAAATAGCGCTCGTCGGCGGTGACCTCCACGCCCTCGACGCTGAGGAAATCGACCACCCGGCGCGCGACCTCCGCCCCGCAGTCGAGGTCGAGCCCGACCTCCTCCAGAAGCTCGCGCCGCGCGGCGACGTCGAACGTCTCGCCGGGTTCGAGCGCGCCGCCGGGCGTCACCCAGAAGGGGGCGCGGCCGGGCACGGTGTAGCGGAACAGCAGGACCCGGCCGGCCCCGTCGACCAGCAGGATGCGCGCGGCGGGGCGGGGGCGCCTCACCGCGCCTCATCGGGCGCCGAGGCGCGGATCGCGAGCGCGTGGATGCGGCTTTCGAGCAGGTCGGCGAGCGCGCGATTGACCAGCCGCTGGCGCGCGACGCGGGTCAGGCCGGCAAAGGCGGCGCTTTCGACCATCACGGTGAAATGCGATTCGCCCGTGCCGTTGTCGCCGAGATGGCCGGCATGATGATGGCTGTCATTGACCACCTGAAGCGCGGTCGGCGTCAGCGCCTCCGTCAGGCGAGCGGCGATCAAGTCGGTGAGCGGAGGGCTGGCGAGCAGGGTCATGACGCCCATATAGCCGTTTTGAGCAAGGCGGGGAGCCGGTGGCGCGTACGAGTGAAAAGAAGGATCGGCCGAATGCGCGATTTCACGGCCGTATCGAAAATGCGGGACAGGGCTGCGCCGAACCGGGATGCCGGGAGCCCGGCGAGTTCCGGGCGCCGCCGCTGGAAGGGCCGGGGCCGCATGACGGGCCGCGCGCGTTTCGCTGGATGTGTCTGGACCATGTCCGCGCGTTCAACAGCCGCTACAATTTCTTCGACGGCATGTCGGCGGAGGAGATCCACGCCGCGCAACGTCCGATCGCCGGATGGGAGAGCGAGGCGCGCGCCTTTTCCGGGCGCGATCCGGGGCCGCGCTGGGCCGACTTCGCCGATCCGCTCGACGCCCTTGCCGCGCGCTATCGCCGCGAACGCGCGCCCGAGCGGCCGGACGGCAAGCCGCTGTCCGGACAGGATCGCGAGTCGCTGAAGGTTCTGGGCCTGGAGCCGGACGCGGACCGGACGGCGCTGAGGAAACGCTATTCGGAACTGGTGCGTCGCTATCACCCAGACCGCAACGGCGGCGACCGCAGCCATGAGGGCAAGCTGCAACAGGTGATCGCCGCCTACCAGCAGCTGAAGGGGGCTCCGGCATTCGCGTGATTTCGTAGGGCAAAGGTAGCCGGTGGGTAGCCATCCGCTACTTGGCTGGAAATACGGTGAATCATGCCCGCGCCGGGGTGGCAGGCGACTTGGCAAGACTAGGCGATCCGGCGGGCGACCTCTTCCCATTGTTCGGCGGCCTTGCCCCAGCCCTGTTCGAAGCCCATCGCGCGATGTTTTTCAGCGTCCTCGGCGCGCCAGTGGCGGGCGCGGCAGGTGTAGCGGGTGCCGCCGGCCTCGTCGGCAAACTCCATGATGCCGACCATGAACGGACCGGCGGGATGCCAGCCACTGGTGAAGGCGTCGGTGAACACGACGCGTTCGGCGGGCACGACCTCCAGATAGATGCCGTTATCGGGGAATGCCTCCCCGTTCGGGCCGTGCATCACCATTTCGGATCGGCCGCCGGGGCGCAGGTCCTGCGCGATCAGCTCGGCCTTCCATGGGCGTGGGCACCAGAAGTCGGCGAGGTGGTCGGTGAAGGCGCGCCAGACGTCCGCACGCGGCGCCTGCATCAGCCGCGTCACGACGAGTTCGTGGCTCGACGCCGCCGGGGGGCAGAGCGGGTGGTCGCTGCTCAATGCGGTTCGCCTGCGACGGCCGCTTCGATCGCGGCGACGTCGATTTTCACCATGATCATCATCGCCTCCATCGCCCGGCGCGCGGCGGCGGGGTCGGGGTGGGACAAGGCGGCGGTGAGCTGGCGCGGGACGACCTGCCATGACAGGCCCCAGCGGTCGCGGCACCAGCCACAGGCGACCGGCGCGCCACCGTCCGCGGTGAGCGCCTGCCAATAGCGGTCGGTCTCCACCTGCGTGTCGGTATGGACCTGAAAGGAAAGCGCGTCGGTCAGCGGGTGGCCGGGGCCGCCGTTCAGCCCCAGCATCGGTGTGCCGAGCAAGGTGAACTCCACCGTCAGCACGTCGCCCGCCTTGCCCGCCGGATAATCGACCGGCGAGCGGAAGACCCGGTCGATGCGGGTGTCGGGGAACAGGTCGGCGTAGAAGCGCGCCGCCTGCTCGGCATCGCCATCGTACCAGATACAGGTGGTCAGCCGGGTCACGCCGCGTCCGCCTCGCCCGCCACCAGGCCGAACACCGCGCCCTCCGGGTCGGTCGCGACCAGCACCCGCTCGCCGGTCGGCACGACATGCGGACCGTGGAGAACGGTGCCGCCGCCGTCCTGGATCGCGGCAACCGCCGGGTCGATATCCGCGACGCGGAAATAATAGGTCCAGCCGGGCGGGAGACCGTCCTCGCTTCTGGTCATCATCGCGCCGACCGGCTGCCCGTCATGACCGAAAAAGCTGTACTCGCCCAACTCGCCCATCGGCATCGCGCCGGTCTTCTTCAGCCCGAAATGGCGGCCGTAAAAGGCGAAGGCGGCGTCCTGGTCGGTGGTGGCGAGTTCGTTCCACGAGACATGACCGACCCGGCCGTCGCGGGCGAAGCTGTGGCTGTCCTCCGGGCTGTCGCCGCGCATGATGTAGACGGGCGCGCCGGACGGATCGGTGACCAGCGCGAAGCGGCTGACGTCCGGAATGTCGGTGGGCGGAACCATGACCCCGCCGCCGTCCTGCCGGATCGCCTCGGCCTTCTCGTCCACGTCCGCGACGGAAATATAGCCGAACCAGGCGGGGCGGGCACCGCCGGCCAGCATGTTCCCGTCCAGCCGGAGCACTCCGCCGACCAGCCCGTCGCCCGCATCGATCATGCGATAATCCATCTCGCCATCGGGGCGCGGCCCGACCTGCCAGCCGATCACGGTGTCGTAGAAGCGCTTGGCGGCATCCGGGTCGGCGGTCATCAGCTCATACCAGATGAAGCTTCCTTCGCGACTGGGCATGGTCGTGCTCCTTTATTGGTCGACGATGATCTCGAACCCGCCGAAGATCATCCGCTTCATGTCGAACGGCGCGTCGTCGGACTGCATCCGCTGATCGGCCATGATCTTTTCCCAGCCCGCGTCGCGGATCGCCTTGTCGGGCCATTCGATCCAGGAGAAGACCACCGTCTCCCCGTCCTCCGCCGCCACCGCGCGGTACAGGTCGGTGCGTTCGCCACGGGGCACGTCGTCGCCCCACGCCTCCACCACGCGGGCGGCGCCATGCTCCTTCACGAGGGCGGCGACGCCGGAGACGAAATTATGGTATGCGTCCCGGTCCCTCGCGGACGCGACGAACCCGTCGATATAGGCCATGCTGCTCTCCTGTCAGGCGCCGGGGTGGTTATGCGCCCAGATGGTGATCGCCGTGAGCGTGAAACTCGCCGTGCCGAGAAGCCAGGGGGGCACGCGCCTCGTCATGCCGCCCGCTGGTCCGCCTGTTGCTGGGCGGCCGGCTGCTGGAATGCCGCCACGTCCATCCACATCGGCTCCAGGATATGACCGTCCGGGTCGGCAACCGCGCGCACGTACATGAAGCCCATGTCCTGCGGCGCGCGGACGTCCACCGTGCCGCCCGCCTGTTGCGCGCGGGCGGCGAACGCGTCCACCTCGTCACGCCCGTCGAACGACAGCGCGAACAGGTGCGCGGTGACGGCGTGGCTGTCGGCGATCGGCCGCGGCGTGAAGCCGGCGAAGAAGTCATGGCCGAGCAGCATAAAGGTGATCGTGTCCGACCAGACCATCGCGGACGCGACGTCATTGGAGAAACGCGGGTCCTGTTCGAACCCGAGCCCCCGGTAGAAGCCGGTGGCGCGGGCGACGTCCGCGACGGGCAGGTTGACGAAGATCATCTTCCGCACGGATTCGCTCCTTCTCTGCGGGGATCAGTAATCGAGGCGGGGGTACCAATGCGGGTCGCGGCCCTGCGGCGTGCCGCTCCGATCGAGCAGCGTCCAGATCGGCATGAGGTCGGGCGCGCCGCGCGGGTCCTGGCCGGGATCGGCGGTCCAGCCGCCCATCTCCGCCGACCAGAAATGCCGGATCGTGCCCTGAACCCTGGTGAAGACATGAAGGTTGGGGATGTCCGACCCGTCCTCCGCGATCGCGCCATAGTCGCGGCTGAACGCGCCGTCGGCGTCCTGATACAGCGGCAGGTGCCGCCAGCCGCGTTCCCGCTTGAAGGCGAGGAGGCGGTCGATCGGCGCGCGGGCGGTTACCGCGAACGCGATCCGCTGGGTGATGTCGGGCACCTCTCCGTCCCAGGCCGCGAGCAGCGAGGAACACATCGGGCAGGGCCGCTCGCGCTGAGGGCCGAACATGTAGGTGTAGACGGCCAGCGTGTCGTGCGTCCCGAATAATCCGGCGACATCGGTCGCGCCACCCTCTCCGATGAAGCAATAATCGCCGGTGACCGCGCCACCGGACGGAAGCCGGCGCCGCTCCTCCGCCACCGCCTCGATCTGGCGACGCAGCTCGATCTCCCGGACGAGGAGGGCGTTGCGGGCCTGGCGATAGGCATCGCTTTCGCCCGGCCAGCGGGTCGGATTGGCCCTGGCCAGCGTGGCGGCGCTTTTCAGCTGCGACATCTGCCTCTCCCCAATTTGCCACATCCGGGCCGATTCGGTTTGTTAAAGGTGCCGAACGAGATTACAAAAGACAACAAGGAAGTTAGTAAAAGTGACAAAAAGCGTAAATTCCGCCGAAAAGCGATGGTATCGGGACGCGTGCGGTGCCGCGCTGGCGATGGAGTTCGTCGGCGAGCGCTGGTCGCTGCTGGTGATCCGCGAGCTGATGTTCGGCCCGCGACGCTTCGGCGAGATCCGCGCCAACCTGCCGGGGATCAGCGCCAATATCCTGACGCAACGGCTTGCGGGGCTGGAGGAGGCGGGGCTGCTTCGCAGGCGGATGCTGCCCTCGCCGGCATCGGCGCAGGTCTATGAGCTGACGCCCTGGGGCCTTGAGATCGAGCCGGTGTTCCAGGCGCTGGGCCGCTGGGCGGTGCGGTCGCGCCGGCACGACCCGACCATGCCGCTGTCGCCCGCCTCTGCCATGCTGTCGCTTCGGACCATGCTGGACCCCGGCGCAATAGGCGACTGGCGGGCGAGGATCGGCTTTCGGCTGAGCGGCGATCGTTTCGTGGCGACGGTCGGTGACGGCGAGGTGGCGATCGAGCGCGCCGAGCCGGACGGGGCCGATGCCGTGGTCGAGACGGACACCACCACCCTGGTCTTCACGATTTATGGCAAGCGGCCGATTATGGAAGCGGAGGCTGACGGACGCGCGACCCTGACGGGGGATCGTGCCGCGTGGGAGCGGTTCGTGGAATTGTTCGCCCTGCCAGCGAAGCTGGACAATTGAGATCGGGCCAAGCTGGACGGTTGATGCGGGAGCCCGCCTGCCCATAAAGGGGTTGTGCTTAAAACCAGTGCCGCCGCGCTGGACCCCGGCGCGCGTCGGGGTACAAGGAACCCCTATGACCGATCTGCCCAACAGCCTGCCCGACAGCCGCGAGGAGACGCTGCTCTCCGCTCCCGACAAGACCGTCAGCGTGCGCGACGTGTTCGGGATCGATGTCGACATGCAGGTGCCGGCCTTTTCCGAAGCGGACGAGCGGGTGCCGGACCTGGATCCCGCCTATGTGTTCGATCCCGACACGACGCTGGCGGTGCTGGCGGGCTTTGCCCACAACCGCCGCGTCATGGTGCAGGGCTATCACGGCACCGGCAAGTCGAGCCATATCGAACAGGTGGCCGCCCGGCTGAAATGGCCGTGCATCCGGATCAACC
>CAKTFL010000051.1 GCA_934555855.1 uncultured Sphingomonas sp.
GCATCGGCTTGAACCGTCGTCATTGCGGGCGAAGGGACGCCATCCAGGGCCAGCGCGTACCTCTGCTTCGCGAAAGCACCGCCTGTTCCCACCAGCAGAAACGATTCAGAACCGGACGTTGCAGCGATTCCGCCTGCCGGAACCATTAGCTACGGTTGCTGAGCCGGCGCGAGAGAACGCCGCCCCGCCTCGCGCTCGTCACCCCGCCGGCAGCAGCCCCAGCCTCACCAGCTCGGCCCTCAACGTCGGCGCGTCGACGAAGCGATGCGCGTGCATCCCCACCGCCTGCGCGCCAGCGACATTGTCGGCCCGGTCGTCGATGAACAGCGCGTGGTTCGCCTTCAGCCCGAATCGCTCCAGCGCCAGGCGGTAGATCGGCGCGTGCGGCTTCAGCAGCCGCTCCGTCCCCGACACGACGATGTCGCGGAATCGGTCGAACATCGCCGCCTCGCGCGCGCGGAAGGGCGGCCAGAACTCATGCGAGAAGTTGGTGATCGCGAACAGCGGCACCCCGGCATCGTCAAGCTCCGCCACCAGCTCGGCCATGCCCGGCACGCCGCCCGATATGGTCTCGCCAAAGCGCGGGCCCCATAGCGCGATCAGGTCCGCATGGTGCGGATGGCGCGCGACCAGCTCCGCCGAGGTGTCCGCGAAATCGCGTCCCTCGTCGTGCTGGAAATGCCATTCCCTGGTGACGACCTCGGCCAGGAACACGTCAAGCGCCTGACCGTCCTCGATCAGGCGCTCGTACAGGAACCGCGGGTCCCAGTCGTACAGGACGTTGCCGACGTCGAAGACGACGGCATCAGGTCCTTGCGTCAATCAGCCCTGGCGAGCCTTGAAGCGGCGCTGGGTCTTGTTGATGACATAGGTGCGGCCGCGACGACGGATCACGCGGTTGTCGCGATGGCGGTCCTTGAGCGACTTCAGCGAATTGACGATCTTCATGACTCGATCTTTTCGAAATGGCGGTAGCCGGAAAGCAGCGCCGCGTAGCCACGCCCCCGCCCGAAGTCAAGGAGACCGCCGGACCTTTGGCCCCGGCCAAGCGTTTCCCCGCCGCAACAATCCCTTTGGAGGAACTCCGCCCGATGCCTCGTTCGTTCGCCGTTCTGGGCCCGCTCGCCGTCCTGGGCCTCGGTTTCGGCCTTGCCGGCTGCGCCACCACCGGCCCCTTACCGCCGACCCAGGTCGTCCGCTACCATCTGGCGACGCCGCAATCCCCGATCGCGCGCGGCACGATCGCCGTAGAGCCGGTGACCGGCGGCGCACCCGCCTCGCTCGAGTTCCAGGCCTATGCCGCCGCCGTTCAGGCCGAGCTGCTCCGCAACGGCTATACGGCCGCCGCGCCGGGGGTCCGTTCCGACTTCGTCGCCACCGTAGATTTCCGCCGCTCCACCGCCGACGGCCCGCCCCGGCGCTCGCCCGTGTCGATCGGTCTCGGCGGCGGCGGCTATAGCGGCGGCTATCGCGGTGGCGGCGTCGGGCTTGGCGGCGGCCTGTCCTTTCCGCTCGGCGGCAATCGCGGGCGCACGGTGGTCGTGACCGAGCTGAAGGTGGAGATCGCGCGCCGCACCGGCCCCACCGCCGGGCGGATCTGGGAGGGCACCGCGCGCTCCGTCGCGGATATCAAGGCGCCCGACGCCACCGCACAGGGTCAGGGCCGCCGCCTCGCCGCCGCGCTGTTCGCGGGCTTTCCCGGCGAATCGGGACGCACTATCGATGTGAAATGACCATCAGCATCAATGCCGGCTTTGACGGCGGAAACATCCGGGTTGTCGCGATCGAGGGCGATCGCGTCGACCTGGAGATCTCCCATGACCATCAGTCCGACTTCTTTCAGTGGTTCTATTTCCGGGTCGCGGGGGCGAGCGGGCGGCGGCTGACCTTCCGCATCCTCAATGCGGGCAAGTCGGCTTATCCGTTCGGCTGGCCGGGCTATCAGGTCCGCGCCTCCACCGACCGCGCCGAATGGCGAATGACGCCGACCGGCTATGGCAACGGCGTGCTGGAATGGCGCTGGACCGCAGACACGGATCTTGCCTGGTTCGCCTATTTCGCGCCTTATACCATGGAGATGCATCACGAGCTGGTGGCGCGGATCGCGACCCGGCCGGGCGTCGTGCACCGCCAGCTCGGCACCACCCTGGACGGGCAGGCGATCGATTATCTGCGTGTGGGGTCGGGTGCGAAGCAGGTGTGGCTCTACGGTCGCCAGCATCCCGGCGAATCGATGACCGAATGGTGGATGGAGGGCGCGCTCGACTGGCTGGCCAGCGACGCCGCCGCGCCGCTGCTCGCCGCCGCCACCGTCCATGTCGTACCCAATATGAACCCGGATGGCACCCGGCGCGGACACCTTCGCACCAATGCGGCGGGCGTGAACCTCAACCGCGAATGGCACGCCCCCTCGCCCGAGCGGAGCCCGGAAGTGCTGTGCGTGCGCGACGAGATGGATCGCACCGGCGTCGACTTCGCGATCGACGTCCATGGCGACGAGGCGATCCCGGCCAATTTCATCGCCGGCTATGAGGGCATCCCCTCATGGTCCGACGATCATGGCGCGAAGTTCTACGCCTTCGGTGACCGGCTGGCGGCGCACACCCCCGATTTCCAGGTCGGCAAGGGTTATGAAAAGGCGAGCGCCGGCAACGCCAACCTGTCCATGTCCACCAACCAGCTCGCCGAGCGGTTCGGCGCCGTGTCGGTGACGCTGGAAATGCCGTTCAAGGACCACGACCCCAATCCGGACCCCGAGTTCGGCTGGTCGCCGGAACGCTCCAAGCGGCTCGGAGCGTCATGCCTCGAAGTGCTGGCCGAGATGATCGACGAGATCTGAGGGAGTTCGTCCGGAAACTCGCGACCCCGCGAGTTTCGCGGCGGTGCCGGCCCGCTCCTTTACCCGAAAGCCCATGGCATGTGCTGAATGGGAGGCCGGGTGGGAAGCGGGCCGGCACCGCAATCGGCAGGCAGCATAAAAAGCCGCTTGCCAAGCCCCGGAGCCCCCTCTAGTGGGGCGCCTCCCGGGAGGTTGGGGGCCGTAGCTCAGCTGGGAGAGCGTCGCAATGGCATTGCGAAGGTCAGGGGTTCGATCCCCCTCGGCTCCACCATTCCAAGTCACTGAAAGCCGACGTTTCTGATCTGCTGATCTTCCGCTTTACGGGGAAGTCGGGTTAGGTCTGGTATCGTGCTGGTATCGCAAGCTCGGCGTCGTGCTTAACGGGAGCGTTAGGTCCATCATTGGCGGTGGAGAACGCCACGACCGCTTCGGAGCGGTTGGTAGATCGAAGGGCGCGTCGTTCAGCCTCGGCTGGTTGGCAGCTACACCTTTTGTCGAGCCTTCAGGCAACTTGTAGCCGGCCTCGAGGAAGACCTCTTTCGAGTAGAGGTCTTCAACGAATGACGGATTTCGGCCCAGCCGCTTCGGAGCGCTATGGGGTGCATAAGCAACCGACCGCTCAGGCTAGCCTGGACGGCCTAGCACTACTTCGACAGCTTGTTGCTGGAGGGGATTCCCTTTGGCGGACGCCGGTGATTCATAGGAGGCCGGCTTTGAAGGGGCGCCAGCCTTGGACGCCGATGGAAGACAGGATCTCGAGCGCTGGTTGGCGCCGTTCGTTGGCGCCCTCGGGCACCGAGCGCGGGGTGCGATGTGTCCGGCCTATATCGCTGGTCTGATCGGTCCAGGCGACCGCAAGAGCAGCCAGCCGATGGCCGCCAAGGCCGGGGAGTCGCGCGGTGTCTGGAGCGGGTGTTCGAGGCGCTGACGGCGGACCGGGACAACCAGTATCTGATGATCAACAGCACCATCGTTCGCGCTTACCAGTAGGGAGCGACTGGAAAAAGGGGGGCCAGGGATCAGGCGCTGGGGCGTTCCCGAGGTGGACTGACGACCAAGATCCACATGCTCGCCGACACGTTAGGCCGACCCTTGCTTGCGATTGCGAGTTATGCCGGAAGCATGAGCGTTTCCCGGGATCCGGGCTGACGTGATGGAGGCAGGTCGCCCATCGGCAGGCATGCCGCGCCTGTGCGATCAACGAGCAATCTCCGCGGCTTGGATCACGTCCACGACCCGGTCGGGTTGCGGGGCGGCATCATGGAATCGGCCAAGCTGTTGCGCATGGCGAAAGATGTCCAGGGTCTGACACCGTTGGCGAAACAACGTGGAGCTCGTGACGACGACCCCCCATCGCCAGGAGATCGCGGATGACGATCCAGCCGGGCCACGACCAGACAGGCGGGTTCGACGCGCTCCAGTGCATCGATTCTGCGATCAGCGCCGCCGGTGAATGACGTCATTCCATAGCTGCCTTGCGCCTTCGCACGTGACCTGCGTCGAACAGGCAGGCGCCTCCTTCAAGGCAGCGAAGGCTTCAAGGTAGCGACAGGCCGCATTCCTCAACATAGGCGCCGAGTTCTTCGAAATTGGCGAAACCGAGCGTGCGACGTCCTTCCTCGATCTCGTAGATCATGGAACAGAGCTTGGCTGTAAGGCGCGTATCGGCCCCGGCGGCACTTCCGTAATCGACAAGCTTGCCCACCGACGAGCGAACTTCCGAGGGCCGCTTGCGATAAACAATGTCCCACCAGATCCCCGACCCCTTTTTCTTGAAGTCGTGCTGCGGCTTCTGGTCCTTCTTGAGCAGCCAGATGGCATGATTGATGTTGTCGATCAGCTTCTGCGTGTCGGCGGCGGTGCGGGGACGGTAGTTGGCGGGATCGAAGAAGTCGAACTTCTCAACCGTGATGTCGTTCGCCTCCGCGATGCCGAGTGCTTCGCGCACCACCGCACCGACGATCCGCGCGTAACGCGGGCTGCCCAGCGTGTCGTGGATGCGCGCATCGGCCAGGGCTGAGAACACCACCTGTACCGAATAGACTTCCTTGGCCCAGATCTGGCCCCAGATGTTCTCGGAAACCTGCACTTCGGTCAGTGCCGACAGCATGTCCGCCAGTTCGGTCAGGCGCGGTGTCGCCGTTCCCCGCATCTCGCCCAGCTGGATCGGGCCTTCGTGCACGAACTCGATATGGCCGGGATCGACCAACGCGCCGCCGTAATTCGGAATCGATCCGATCACCCGCTCCATTCCGCCCAGCCCTGCGTTCGCCAGCATGTCGGCGATCAACGGCTCGTTGAAGCCGTTCTGGAAAGAGACGACGAACGTACCCGTTCCGAAAAGCGGGATCAGGTCGCGTAGCGCCTCGGCGGTATGCTGCGACTTGGTGGCGATCAGCACCGCCTCCAGCGGGCCGGCCAACTCGTGTGGATGGACCGCGGGCACGCGCAGGTGCAGGTCGCCGCGTACCCCGTCAATCCGCAGCCCGTCGTTTCGGATCGCTTCAACATGCTCGGCCCAGCGGTCGACCAGCACCACGTCATGCCCGGCCCGCGCCATGAACGCGCCGGCCAGCCCGCCGATCGCGCCCGCCCCGATGATCGTGATCTTCAAGCCGCGTTCCCCGTCTCGAACATCGCGCCCGGATGGCGGAAGGCCTTGAACTCGAGCGCATTGCCGGACGGGTCGCGCACGAAGAAGGTGGCCTGCTCGCCCGCTGCGCCAACAAAGCGGTGTTGAGGCGCAAGGATGAAGTTGGCGGATCGTTCTTGCAGTCGGTCCGCCAGTGCGTGCCATTCGTACCAGCCAAGCACTGCGCCGAAATGCACCAGCGGCACCGTTTTGCCGCCCACCAGCGTCGTCAGTTCGGTCTCCGGCCGCGCGCCGATATGCGCGGAGATCTGGTGGCCGAAAAAATCAAAGTCGATCCAGTTCGGCGCTTCGCGCCCGGTCGGGCAGCCGAGCAGCTGCGCGTAGAAAGCGCGCGTGGATTCGATATCATCGACGCGGAAGGCAAGGTGAAAGGGCGTCATGCTCGTCTCTGAACGGAAATGGTAGCCGCCGTTTAGCGCATTGCGTCGCCCACCAAGTACGCTCTAAAAGTCCTGCGCCATGACTTTTACGCACCAATGCGCCGCCGCCTTCTCCCCTCGCTGACGGCGCTCCGCACGTTCGAGGCTGTCGCTCGCTGCATGAGCTTCACCGAAGCCGCGGGCGAGCTCAACGTGACACAGAGCGCCGCCAGCCGCCAGGTGCGCATTCTAGAGGAATATGTCGGGGGCTCGCTGTTCATCCGGACGCGCGGGCGGCTGGAGCTGACGGACGAAGGGCGCATCTATGCGGCCGAGCTGAAGGACGCGCTGGATCGGATGGAGTTCGCCACCCTCCAGGCGATGGCCTATGAACGCGGCGGCGGCGTGCTGCGTGTGGGCGTGCTGCCTACCTTCGGCACGCGCTGGCTCATTCCGCGCCTTTCGCGCTTCGCAAAGGCGCACCCCAAGATCACGCTCAACCTCAATGCCGGCGACGGCGGGGTCGATTTCGGCTCCCAGGGGATCGACGTCGCGATCCGCTTCGGCAGCGGCCAGTGGCCGGAGGCGGTCTCGTATCGCCTCGGCCTTAGCGAGGAGATGGTGGTGGTGTGCAGTCCCGAGCTGCGCGCCGGCGACCGCCCGCTCACCCGACCCGAGGATCTGCGCCATTTCGTGCTGCTTCAACATACCACGCGTCCGCTAGCCTGGTCGCAATGGCTGGCGGAGGCGCGCATCGACGATGCCGATCCCGCGGTGGGCCCGAGTTTCGAGCATTTTTTCATGCTCATCCAGGCGGCGGTTGCGGGTCTAGGCGTCGCTTTGCTGCCGCGCTTCCTGATCGCGGACGAGCTGCGCACCGGTGCACTGATCGCGCCGCTGACGCAGACCACCGTTTATGAGGGCGGCTATTACCTGATCTGCCCCGCCGCGCGGAAGGAACTTACCAAGATCCGAGCCTTTCGCGACTGGCTGCTGGAAGAGAGCGCGGTGACGACGCCGCTGCTGCCCGCAGCGTGAGCGGTGGTGTCGCTCAAAAGCCGTCGGCCTCTCCGCAGCGGCGTGGGTCTGCGGTCGCGCACAGCGCGCCCTCCGCGTCGCGATAGCACATCTGGAACGATCCCATGTGCCAGTCATAAGCGGGCATGACCGACACTGGGATGCCCAGCCGCTGCAACCCGTCCAGCGCGTCCGGCGAGACGCGATCCTCGATGACGAGGCCGCCATCCTCGCCAAGTTGCAGCATCCGCGGCGCGGCGATCGCCGTGTACGGATCCATGCCGAAGTCGAGCAGGTTGGCGAGCACCTGCGGCACCGTGCAGAACACGTTTCCCGGCGTTCCCAGCGCGTAGAGCGGTGCCCCGTCCTTCAGTACGAAGGTGTTGCCGACGATCGTCCGCAGCCGTGCGCCCGGCACCAGCTTGGTGTCGAAATGCCCGCTGACACCCGCGAAGCTGGCGTGGCTGCCCACCATCGGCACGCCGCCCACCACCGCGCCAGGAATCCCCCCCGATTGCAAGGTGTTCATCATCTGCACCCAATTGCCCTGCGCATCGACGATGCTGAGCTCGCAACTGCCGGACGGCTGTTTGGTCTGCGCATCGAGCGAGGGGATGCCGGCCAGGCCATGATCGTCTAGCCGCGCGCCGGGCTTGCGGACGAGGTGGAGATGCTCGGTCAGGTCGACGCTCGGCCGCATGCCTCGGACCAGCCGCGCGAGACTGCGGTGGAAGTCTCCGTCGAGCAGTTGGTGGGTGGCGTAGGGCGCTACCGTCGGGTCGCCGGTAAAACCACAGAAGTACAGGCCAAGCCGCAAGGCATGCGCCATCGTGAACAAGTGCTCGGCAGACCCCGGCTCCATCGAGGCGATGTCGAGATCTTCGAGAATACCCAGCACCATCGACAGAAACGCGCCCTGCTGCTCGGGCGGGGCGAGGGCGACGATCTCGTGCCCGCCATGCGCGATGCGCAGAGGCTCGATCCAGCGCGGTGGGTTTTCGGTCATGTGGCGCGGCTCGATCGCCCAGCCCATCGCATTGGCGTGCGCGACGAACGCCTGGCCCCATCCCCCTTCAATCATGTGGTCCGGCCCATCTGCCGCGACGCCGCGCAGCGTTTCGGCAAGCGCAGGGTTGCGAAAGCGCTGACCGACCGCGGGATAATATCCACCGGGCATGTAGAAAGACCGACCCTCGGGAAAGTATGTGATGAAATCCTGCTCGGACACCGTCACCGCATATTCGAAGGAGGACACGACGTGCCCCTCCTCCGCCCAGCGGATCGCCGGTTCGACGAGCGTCGACCAGCGCGAGCTGCCGAAGCGGTCGTGCATCGCCTTCAGGCCGGGCATAAAGCCGGGGATCACCGCGGCCGGCGGTAGGCGAGCATAGCCGGTCGCCATCTTTGGAATTGGGCGAAAAGGGGCGAGCCCGGTCGGAAAGGTGCCGCCGCTGTGCAACTGGTGGAATTGCCCGGTCGCAGCCTCGCGATACAGCAGGCTGATCGTACCGGTGTGGTTGGTCATGAACGGCTCGACCGTGGCCTGGACCAGACACCCCGCCACCGCCGCGTCGATGGCGTTGCCGCCGCGGCGCATCGTATCCAGTATGACCTCGGTGACGATCGCATTGTCGCTGCTGCACGCGGCGGAGACGCCGCGGACCGTGCGCTTGGGGCCGGGATCGCGCAGGTAGCGGGCGAGGGGGTCGGAGCAGTTCATGCCGCGCAGGATGGCGACAGACCGGCCAGTGTGACCAGAGCTGGAAATGTCCGTGGATCATGAGTTTTATGTTTGCTGCGTCGCAAAATTTACGCTGGTTGATGGCGTAGGCCCGCCATAAGCTTCGTCGCGAACAGACCGATACGGGACAATGATGAGCGCCAGCAGCAGCGATACGGGAATCGAACTGACCGCCGTGACGATGGGGATCGACCGCTTCGAGCGCGATCACGCCAACGGCGACAGCCTCCTCGACGGCGAGGGCCTGGTGCCCATCTATATCGGCGAGGATCTGGTCCGGCCGCGCAGCTATGCGGCGTGGGAGGAGGTGTTCGCCGACCTCGATGCCCTAGCCAGCCGACCCGATGCGACTGCCGACGACGCGCGGGGCACATTCCTCCAGGGCATGATCCGCTCGGTAAGGACGGCGGCGCGTCTCTTCTCCGGCGAGACGCTGAGCTATGCCGAGAAGGTACGCGACCTTGTCGGCGCGGAAGCTGCGCCGACCGGGGAAGCGCGGATCGCCGAACTCTCCGACCAGCTCGACGGCCGCCTCGCTGCGGCGGGCTTCGTGCGGGGCGACCTGCGCGCCCGTGTCGAGGCATGGGAAGAGGCGCGGGCGGTTCCCGCCGGGCAGCTGGAGGTGACGTTCCGCGAGCTGATGGCGATCGCCAAGCAGCGCACCGCCGACATGATCTTCGACACCGCAGATTATGACATGCAGCTCAACCCGGTGCGCGGCGTGCCATTCACCGCACGGTGCGGCTTCATCGACCGGCGCATGGACCTGAACGTCGACAACGCGTTCAGCCGCGCGGCATTGAAGCATCTTGTCGCGCACGAAGTCTATCCGGGCCACGCGACCCAGCTTCTCTACACTCGCGCCGAAGCCGCCGCGGGTCGCTCCCCTGCGGACGCCCTGCTGTGCACGGCCAACGCGGTCACCGGCTGCGTGCAGGAGGGCATCGGCGATCAGGGCGTCGAGTTGATCGACT